>JBJHDE010000279.1:0-7279 GCA_050486385.1 Planctomycetales bacterium
GGTCTACATGGCGATTGGCGGTCGCGGCACCCGAGGCGGCGTGTTCCGCTTGCGGCACACCCAGCCCCTGCCGGATCATCCCGCCGGCGACGATCCCCTGGATCAAGTTCTGCTGGCCGATCAGCCGTTGAGCGCCTGGAGCCGAGCCCGTTGGATTCCGCTGGCCAAGGAACTGGGCCGCGAGGCCTTCGCTCAGGCGGCGGTCGATCGCGAACGCGGTGTCTCGCAGCGACGGCGGGCAATTGACGTGCTGCTGGCCGTGTTCGAAGGGGTCGATACACCGCTGGCCCAGAAGCTCGCACGGGACGATGCCCCCGAGATCCGCACCGCGGTGGCCTGGGCCTTGGGTTATGGCGAGGCCACGCCGGAGCGAGCCGCCGTGCTGAGCGACTTGGCCCGCGATGCCGAACCCACCGTGCTGCGGCGAGCCTGGGAGGTGTTGGCCGCCCGACCCGAGTTGGTGTCGGCCGATTGGGAGGTTGCTCCGCTGGCCGCGGCGGTGCATCCCGACAGCCTGGTGCGTTGGGCCGTGACCCAGGCCGTGCGGCATCATCCCGACGGCCAATCGAGTCGGCTGGCTCAGTCGCTTGAGGCGACCCATCAACAGACCCCTTCGGCCCAAAGCCTGTTGGCAATTGCGTGGGCGGGCGATCCGGCCGAAGGCCCCAGTCGCCCACGATTGGTCGAGGCCGCCATTGCGCCGCAGGCCGATGGGGAATGGGTGGGCCGATTGTTCCCGGAACCCAGCGATGATGACGCGGCGCAAGCCCTGATGCTTGAGAGTCTGCGGCGGTTGCAGGTCGAGCTGGGGGCCGTGCCGCTGATGCAACCCTCGCAGCAGCCCGATTCGGTCAAGCCGCGACATGAGGTGCTCACGGGGTTTGTGCCCACTCGTCCCGAAACGATTCCCGCGGCGTCGACCGAACCGTTGGCCCAAGTGCTGGAGGCCCGATTCCCCTGGAATGATGAACGGATCGATCAGGAGATCGCCCGGACCGCCGGGATGCTGGAGCGGGGATTGTTCGTGACCCAGAAGCTCACGGCCGAAAGCGATCCGCAAGACGACATCCATTACCTGATTGTGTTGAGTCGGGCGGCCGGCGAGCGATCGGCCGACGACACCCTGCGGACGGCCTATGCGTTGGCCAATTTGAATCGCAAATACGCCGAGCGGGGCGATTATCCCAGCGATCGCTGGCCGGATCGCGTGGGCGAACTGTTCACGCTGCTGCAGGAGAAAGACCCCAAGTTGGCTGAGGCGTTGATTGAGCAAGACGCCTTCGGGCGTCCCGAGCACACGCTGTTTGTGCGGCGGATGCCGGCCGAGTTGCGGCAAGCGGCGACGCTCGCGCTGTTTGAAGTTGCCCAGCGACGATGGGACGAGGGCGATGACGACAACGAACTTGAACCGGTCTGGACGCCGGACTTGATTCGTCTGCTGGGCAGCGTTCCGCCCGAACGGGCCTTGCCGGTGCTGCGGGAATTGTGGCCCGATCAGCGTTACCGCGACGATGTGACGTTGGTGCTGGCTCGGCACCGTCAGCCCGAGGATCGCGATCGGCTGATCGAGTGTTTGCAGTCGACGCAGTTCAGCGTGGTCAAGGCCGCGGCCGGGGCCTTGCAGGCGATGAGTCGCCAGGAAGAAGGCCCCGTGGCCGCCGAGGATTTTCTGTCGGCCTTGGTCGGGCTGCGGCGTCAGAGTCGCATCGACCGTGGCAACGACGCCACCGATCCGGCCGTGTTGGCCTTGTTGGCCGCGTGGGGCGAACGGTCGGGTGTCTCCGACGAGCGTTTGAAGGACCTGCGTCTCGGCGATGGCGAATTGGATCGCCCCGGACTGACCCGCCGCTTTGACGCTTGGCAGACCTGGTTCGAAGGCCAATTCCCCGAGGTGGCCGAGGCCCTGGTGGCCCTGGGCGGTCAGACCGCGGCGGCCTGGGACGAGCGACTTGCCGGAATCGACTGGACGACGGGCGATGTGAACCGAGGCCGGGTGGCCTTCGAGAAAGCCTCGTGCCACAAGTGTCATCAGGGAACCTCGCGGTTGGGCCCCGACCTGGCCGGCGTGGGCAGTCGCATGAGCCGGCAGGACATGTTCGTCGCGATTCTGGAACCCAGCCGCGATGTCTCGCCGACCTATCACACCACCATCGTTCGCACCCGCGGCGGCAAGACCTATGTGGGCATGAGCGTCTATCAGTCGCCCGACGGCACCCTGCTGCAAACGGGACCGGGCGAAACGGTGCGGATCAACGGCGATGACATTCTCTCGCAAGACAGGGGAGCCATCTCGCTGATGCCGACCGGATTGATTGATACCTTCACCGACCAGGAGCTGGCCGACCTGTACGCTTACATGCGGACGCTGCGATGACCGCGACGGGACTTGCCGGCCAGGTGGCCGTGGTGACCGGGGCCAGTTCGGGGATTGGGGCCAGTATTGCCGAACACCTGGCCCAGGCCGGCTGCCATGTGGTGGTGACCGCCCGGCGTTCGCTGGCTGGGGCCCAGGCCACCGCGGGCCGGGTCCGCGATTGCGGCGTCGACTGCCTGGTGTTGCCTATCGATTTGGTGGAGCACGACCGCTTGGAAGCCTTCGTCGAGCGGGCGTTCTCCTGGAAAGGCCATTGTGACGTGTGGGTCAACAACGCCGGGGTCGACACCCTGACCGGCGAGGGCCGGCATTGGTGCTTTGAAGAGAAACTCGCGCGGTTGCTCAGGGTGGATGTGAGCGGAACGCTGCTGCTGAGCCGGAGCGTCGGCCGCCGGATGCGGGCCGCCGGCGGCGGGGCGATTGTCAACCTGGGCTGGGATCAGGCGGCCACTGGCATGGCCGGCGATTCGGGCGAGTTGTTTGCCACGGCCAAAGGCGCTGTCATGGCCATGACCCGCAGTTTGGCGCTCTCGCTGGCACCCGAGGTCCGCGTCAATTGCGTGGCCCCGGGTTGGATTCAAACCGCGTGGGGGGCCGACGCCAGCGACAGTTGGCAACGCCGCGCAATCCAGGAATCGGCCCTGGCCCGCTGGGGCCGCCCCGAGGACGTGGCCCGCGTGTGCCGCTTTCTTGTCTCGCCCGAGGCCGGCTTCGTGACCGGTCAGATTGTCAACGTCAACGGGGGATTCCGCGCCTCGGCGCCCGAGACGTGAAATCCCCCGTGATGCGGCCGTGAGAGTTCACTCCTTGAAGCGGTGCTTTTGCTCTTCGGCGGCCTCCTTGAGACTCTCGGCCATTTCGTAGACCTGGGCGATGTGCTCGCGGACCTTGTTGGCCTTTTCAATAATCTCCTTGGCTTCCTTGACGGCTTCGAAGGGCTCGGGGGCCTTCACTCCGCTGGCGAAGGCCAGGGCGACGCTGGCTCCCAGTTCAAAGGTCGCCGCGCCCAGGTCGCTCCAAAGGGGATTCTTGCTGCTGACGCCGTGCAGTTCGTGTTCGAGCTTGTGCATCGTGGCGCGATTCTTGCTGACACGCTGGTTAAGCTCGGTGACACTCTTGATCAAGCCATCGACTTCGCGTTCGGATTGCTTGACGAGACTCTCCAGATGTTGAATCGCCCGTGCGTCCTTTTCGGGGAGTGCCTCGCTGGCCTTGTGTTTGACACCGTCGTAAATCTGCGTGAGTTTCTTCTGATCGCTCAGCAACTTGCCAAAGTCGTCGGCCATGGCGTTGGCCTTGATCTCCAGGTTGTTGATCTTGACCAGGTAGTTTTCCACGCCTCCTTTGACGCTCTTGATCGTGTTGATCCAGGTGGGCGCCACGGCGTTGATTCCCCGCTTGGCCAACTCGGCCATGCCCACCTTGTTTGAGACACCGCCAGCCCGTTTGACTTCCGGATCGGAAAGCCACTTGTCATAGGCCTTCTTCAAATCGTGCAGACCCTTGGCGCACAGGTTGGCCTGCTCTTCGGCCGTTAAGACGATGGCCGAAAGCTGCTGCCCCACGGCCACGGTGTTTTTGGCCAGAATCAAACAGGTCGCCGCCGTGCTGACCCCCAGCGTAAACGGCGCCAGGGCCAAGCTGGCCACGCCCGCGGCCACGCCACCAAACGACAAGGTCAACCCAATGCCGCGTTTGACATGTGCCCAACGGGCGTTGCCCTTGATTCCGGCCAGGCGCCCGGCTTCCTTGGTGGCCCGTTCGACGCCCTGGCGGATGGCTTCGTCAAACTCCTTGAGAATCATCTTCTCTTGAGCGGCCTTCGATTTGCCCTTGCCGACGGCGATGTCGGCCTGCTTGATGGCGTGGGCCACATGCTCAACGATTTTGGAAAAGTCGCCGGCATCCTTAATCTTCTGAGCCTCGTTGGCAAAATCCTTGTCGCCGCCAAACTTCGAAAGGATCGCGGTGTCGCCAATGATCACTTCCAGCGGCAGGTGGCCCTTGACATCAATGTTCTCGAGCGAGTGTGCTTTTTTCAGGGCAAGATCCAGCACGTCGTGATGTTTGAACACCACGATCGGCGGAGCTGCCTTCTTCTTGGAGTCCTTGACCGCCAGACTGGTATCCGAGGCAATGATCCGTTCGGCCAGCGCGCGACGATGTTCCTGTTCGTGGAGCAGCTCCTTGAGGGTGTGTTCCAGGTGGGACTTGATGTGCGGATCGATTTCCGAATGGTGCAGCGCGCCGATGTAGGCCTTGATGGTGGGTTCCAGCGTGTGGTGCAGCAGGCTTTCCATTTTCGGAAAGTCGGGATACAGGCCGCACCAGCGATCGAGGTTCTTCCCCAGGTCCTTACGGAAGGCGACCTTGTCGAGGTGCTCCCACGCCTTTTGCTGTGTCTTCTCGCTATCCTTGTTCCGCTTGTCCAGGGCAATCGCCGTCTGCTTGGCCTTCTCCTTAATTTGGTCCCAGTGCTGATGCAGCGAAGGCTTGGCGATTTTGTCCGGAGCACTATTGAACAGGCCCATGATTCAAACACCCAGATGAGGAAGTTGCCGAGAAAACTCCTGAGCCGCGTGTCCCAGGCATCGGGCCTTGGCCCGGTCGCAGCCGCCCATGCGGCCCCTTGGGACAACGATCGAACCCCGCAATCCGATCAACGGGAAAAACCGCTTGCCAGATTGGAAGCGGTCGCCCTCGCACTAATCAGCGCGTCGCGCCAAGGAAGATCGCCGCCAGTCACCGCGGCCAGAGAGAAATCGCCGAGGCGATGACCACCCCTGTTTTCTATACCGGAGAGGGAGCCGCGATTCAACAAGAAAGGGGGTGTCGCCGACAGTAAATCCAGGGGGGTTACGGCGATTCGGCCAGGCTGGGCTCAGGCTGCCCGTTGACCCAATCCTCCAGCCGCTGACGATTGAACGCCTCGACGCGTTCCAACAGATGCGTCTGGATGTGTCGCAGGCGATGCTCGTCGGTAATCTTCGCCCCGCTTTCGTCGGTCAGGTAGAACACGTCGACCACCTGATCCATGTAGGTGCCGATGCGGGCCAGCAGAATCGACAGCCGCAGGTCGACCAGCGTCTTGGCAATCGCGTACAGCAGGCCCGGCTGATCCTGGGCAAACACGTCGATGATGGTCGACCGCGCGCTGGTCGTGTTGTCGATGTTGACCTTGGTGGGCAGCGTCGAAAGGTTGTCGCTGCGGCCGGGACGCCCGTAACGGCGGGCCTGTTGAAACATGGGCAGCGAGTCGCTTCGTACGCCCTCGACCAGGGCCTGGCTGATTTGTTCGAGCCGCTCGCGGGGCGGACCGTCGGGGTAATCGGTATCGCGGACGCGGAACCGATCGAGAATCAACCCGCCAGGCAGGGTGTGCAGGTCGGCCTGCAAGATCTCCTGGCCTTTGGTCGCCAGCACGCCAGCCAGCTTGTAAAAGACCGTCGGCGTCACGCTCTCGTGGGTGGCCACGGTGTAGCGGGCGGTGCCCACGTCGGGCTCGGCCCAACCCTGGGCAAACACGTCGTGGGTGCCCATTTGGGCAAGCTGGCCGAGTTCCTGCTCCAGCCGCTCGATCGGCGACGAGTGCAAATACAACGGCGGCAGGGCCTCGATGAGCTGATAGAGCCGGCTCTCGGGCTCAGCACGCAGGCGGCGTTCCAGCTCGCGACGCAGCCGATTCAAATCGGCCTCGGATTCCAGCGGCTGGGCATCGCCCGAAAGATGCGCCAACAGCCGATCGTAAACGTGCCGCAGGACGTCGCCCTTCCAGCGATTCCAGACGTGTGGAGCCACGCTGCTCATATCGGCTACCGTTAGCAGATACAGCAGCTTGAGCCGCTCGGGCGAGCCGACTTCGACCGCGAAGCGGACCAGGAGCTGCTCGTCGTGGGTGTCGCGACGGAAGGCCAGGTGCGAGAGCGCCAGGTGCTGCTCGACCAGAAACACCAGCGTCTCGGTATCGTCCTCGCCCAGGTACAGCCGTTTGGCGATGTCGCGGGCGATCCGCCCCCCGACGATGCTGTGATCTTCCTCGAAGCCCTTGCCGGCGTCGTGCAGCAGCAGGGCCAGGTGCAACAGCCACGGCTTGGCCAGCGAGCGGTACAATCGCCCCATCTCGCCGGGATCGGAACGAAACGCCGTGGCGACTTCCACCGTCAGCAGCGAATGCTCGTCCACGGTGTACTGGTGGCTGGCGTTGAACTGCAGCAAGCCGCGGAGCCGGGCGTATTCGGGAATGACCTTCTCAAACACCCGCATGTCATGCATTTGACGCAGCACACCGGCCAGGTTGCCGGGATGCCGCAGCATCTGCAAAAAGTAACTGGCCGCCTGCGGTGAAAGCGTGTTGTCCAATTCGGGGGCGGCCCGGCGGACGGCGTCGGCGGTGTGATAACCAATCGATCGATCATGCAGCGCCGCCAGCAGGGCCAACCGCAGGACATTGGCCAGGGATTGGCTCAGCCGGGGCAAGGCCGAACGGCGGAGCCGCACCTCGCTGGGACCGACCACAAAGTCGGCGTCGATGCGGTGGCCAAACAGCACCATGCCCACCTGCTTCCGCCAGGCACCGGGACGCACGCCATCGACGAAATGCGAGACCAGATGATCGACCGCGCGGGAGTGCCGAAAGTACTCCTGCATGAAGGTCTCGACGGCCAGCAAGCTGCCTTCGGCTTCAATCTTCCAGGCCTCGGCAATCCGCCACTGCTCCTGCCGATCCAGCACGTCCTGGCTTCGCCCGGCGTGGAAGTGCATCTCGTTGCGGACCCGCAGCAAGAATGCCTCGGCTTCGGTCAGGGCCGCCAGGTCCTCGGGCGTCAAACGGCCTTGGTCGACCAGGCGGTCGAACTCGGGGGCATGGCAACGCAGAAAGCCGACCCACCGCAGCAAATGCAAATC
>JBJHDE010000280.1:0-7274 GCA_050486385.1 Planctomycetales bacterium
ATCGAAAGCAATCCGTCAACGACATGCTGATACTAGTCGTACACGCTGAAATCGGACACGGAAGACAGCACGCGCTCGCCCGCCTGAATCAAAGCCTCGGTGAGTGCCGCCAAACGCTGCATGGAGGTGTTTCGACCGACACCAAAGTGCCGCAGCGTCACGAAACGCTCCTCCTGGCCATCAACGGGCTCTCGGAGGGCATTGCGTGACAGGTGCCCACCGTGCTGTCGGCATGTCTCCAGCAAGGCCCCGCGATCGGCCCCCACCGTACGCAAAAGTTTGAGATGATGTTCAAAGTAGTGGGTCGCGGGGTGCTCGGCGACTTCGGCGTCGTGGATCGGGATTTCACCATTAGTGGGGGCCGCCTCAATCTTCACCCGCACCACCGGCCAGCCGGCGTGTTCGATCTCGGCGGCACGGTCGTGGGCGACCTGCCGAACCTCCTGCAGCCGAGTCCCAGCTTGCCGCCACGAAACCATCGGCTGGTCGGGCGATTGCCCACGGGCGAGCACGATCCGCAAGTATTTCAGGCCCCGCTGGGTACACCAGGACTGCAACTGATCGGCCGCCTGGGGCGAGTCCACAGCTACGGTGAGGTGGACTTCAAAGCTTCCTGGGTAGTCGTGTGAGGTGCCCATCGTCTGCTGGCCCCCCTCCCTTAAAGACGGAATCTTAAGAAATTTCACTTCCGCGATTTCCACGCTCAACCTACACTTCGCCAAGTCTTCCGTCCACCGACACTGGGGGTGGCCAGCGGACGATGTTCCACAAGCAGGAAGCGAATGGCATGACACAAGGACATGACGAATTGCTGGCCGACGAACTCGGCAAGCTGGGGCAGCTCGGAGCCGCCATCGGCAACCGACTAAGCGGTCATTCTTCCCAGGACAAGGCCGCCGCCTCGGGCGGTTCGCTCGGGGCGCGGTTGACCGCCCAGTTCTTGCCGACCGAGACCCGCATCGAGCGGATTGGCCTGCCCATGCCGCCGGAGCGGGCGTTGCGGCTGGGCCATGCGGTGCTCAGCAAGTTGGGATCGTTGCAACCCGAGGCCGCTGAGGCCGCGCCCTACCCGATGCTCAAGGCCGTGGTCAAATCGGGCTTTCTGAACATGAACCCCGCGATCGTGTACTTCGAGATCCTCGACGGCGACGACCAGCGGTGCGAAGTCACCCTCACCGCGGCGGCCAAGGAAGGGCTCATCAAGCAGCAGTCCGCCGCCAAGGCCATCGCCCGCGTGCTGGACGGGCTCCGCGGACTCTCTGATCGGGCACCGTGATGGATGCCCAGTCGCGGGGCCCAGGGGCATTCGCGACCGCTGCGACTTGGGCGACGTGTTGTTGATCGCGGCACGAGTTTCAGGACAGTATGGAGATCAGACGGTTTGGCTCGTGCTATCAAACTCGATGCACAAACGATCCCGTGTCACGCGACCGATTCGGCATGGACGGCCGGAATCAGAAGAACGAACCGCGAAGACGCCAAGAACGCGAAGTTGGGACACGTTGTCTTCGCGATCTTGGCGTCTTCGCGGTTCCAAGTTTTTTGCCGCTACGAGTCTTCTGGTGCCTATCGGCAGGTTCGTAAACTTATGCAGGCAGCGGTAGAACGGCGGTTTCACAAGTCCGACGACACCTCACTCGCCGCACATCTCGGCCAGTTCTCGCAGATACTCAAGCGCCTCGTCCAGCTCGGGCACGATGGCACCACGCTCGCGGCCGCGGATGTCGCAATCGCGAAGCAGCATCAACTCCTCGTAGTCCTCGTGCTGCTCGAGCCGGCGGCGGGCGCGGGCCCCTAAGGTGCCTTCGGCCAACTTGTGCGCTTCCATGTGGTGGGCGATCAGCCAGCCGGTCCGGGGCGTGATGAACTCGCACAGTGCCTCCAGCCCGGCGCCCACGTGATCCTCGGGGTCCAGACCTTTGCCCACATCGTGCAATAGCGCCGCCAGCAGAAATTCCTCGTCGTAGGGTAACGCGGATCGCGCGTGCTCAAAGACTTGCAGGCTGTGATACAGCACATCGCCCTCGGGGTGGTACCGCGGGCTCTGCTTGACATTCTCCAGCGGGGCCATCAGGGCGTGATACACCGCGAAGCGGTCGGGCTGCTCTTCCAGCTCGGTCAGTTCGGCGTCGAGGTCCAGGTCGGGGTACTCGCGGGCCAGCAGGTCTTCCAACTCGGCGATGCTCGCCCGCTCGATGGGTTTGCCGGTGATTGAGCTTTTGAAGCGGAAGTGGGCCAGGTCCTCGGCGTAGACGGTCAGCTCGATGGGAAAGGTCCCACGGATGTGGATATGCCGGTACACGGCGGACTCGCCGTCTTTGCGGATCTGCTTCCGCTCGACGTCGTAAGTCAGGGCGGCTTCGTCCAGCCAGGCGGTCACGGCCTCGAGGCTGTCGCTGAACACGTGGATGTCGATATCGCTGCCGGCCCGCACGTGCCCGGTCAGCACGCTGCCAATCAATCGCGGACGCACCGCCCGCAGGTACCGCATCAGCCGAAGGGCTTCGAGCCGCATGCTGCGGAGCCGCTGGGTCCGCTGGTCGCCTTCGTAGAGTCTGGCAAACTGCTGGACCATCTCGCGGATTTCGCGATTGCTGGGCAGATCCTTGGGCTTGATCGAACCGCGACACAGGCGTCGTGCGGCCTTGAGCTTGGCTCGGAAGTACTCGGACTCGTCGCGATCGTACATCAACCGCGCCGCTTCGAAGGCAATTTGCTGGCGAAGTTTGGAATCGACCATCAGGACGCGCGGTCGAATGTGCCGCGCTGGGGGCTTGAAAGGACGATGACTGGGGCAAGGGCCACGAGATTCATTCTACCGATCGCGCCGCCCCAGGGCGAACACGACCTGGTTCGGAACCCGCCCCGCGAAGACCAGGTCGCCGACGCCCGCGGGGTCGAGGCTCTGGAAACTTGCCGCAGCCGCCTGAACCGGTGCTTGCGGGACTGGCGGCTGGGCCTATCGTAAGCGGCAGTCCGACTCGTGGACCACCGTGCCGCCACGCCCCAACCTCCTCGGAGGGCTCGCCATGGAACTGGTGTTCTATCCGGTCAACGACTTCTCCCCGCTGATGAAGGGGCTGGTCATTGGCGGCGTGGGCATCCTGCACGTCTTTCTGGCGCAGTTCGCCATCGGCGGCGGCATGCTGCTGTGCTACATGGAGTGGCTGGCCCAGACTGGACGCGAGCCCAACGCCCGACGCTTCGTGGACGGCTACTTTCGGGTGTTGGTGCTGGTGAGCTTCGTGCTGGGGGCGCTGACCGGGGTGGGCATCTGGCTGGTCTCGATTCAGGTCTCGCCGGCGACGATCGGGATGTTGGTCGACGAGTTCCACTGGATCTGGAGCATCGAGTGGACCTTCTTCTCGTTGGAAATCACCGCCGGCTACCTGTTCTATCGCTACGGCAAGAGCCTGGACAATCGGCTGCGGTTGCGGCTGTTGATGGTCTACTCGTTTGCCGCCTGGATGAGCCTGTTCTGGATCAACGGCATTCTGAGCTGGCAACTCACGCCGGGCGGCTGGCTGGAGGACCGCAACACCTGGGCCGGCTTCTTCAATCCGGGATTCTGGCCCAGTCTGCTGTACCGCACCGTGGTGTGCATGACCATCGCCGCGCTGGTCTCCTGCGTGGTCATCAACGTGATGCACGGCCTCAGCCGCGAGGAGCGGCGTCGGCTGATCAATCGGGCGGCCCACTTTCTGGCCCCGATGGTCCTGATGCCCTTTCTGGGCCTGTGGTACGTGGCCACCATGCCCGACGATAGCCGCGAGTACATTCTGGGCGGCAGCATGGTGATGACCATGTTTTTGAACCTGGCCATCGCCGCCAGCGTGCTGATTGGCGGCTACGCCTTGATTGGCATGCTGTTCGAAAAGCTGTACGTCAACGGGGCCACGGCCACGCTGTTGTGTGCCTTGGCGTTCTTGGCCACGGCCGGTGGCGAGTTTGTGCGTGAAGGCGTTCGCAAGCCCTACACGGTGCGGCAGGTGCTGTATGCCAACTCGCTGCGGCCCGAGCACATCGCCCAGTTGCGGCAAACCGGCAGCGTGAAGGACGATCCCTACCCGCTCCGCCGGCGGGAACGCTACGTCAACGATCAATTGGCCCTGGGGGCCAAGGTCTATCGCCTGCAATGTTCGGTGTGTCACACCATCCGCGGCACCAACGCCCTGGTCGACCTGGCGGGAAGCTGGACCATTGACCAGGTGCGCATGAACGTGGCGATGCTGCAGCACACCAAACCGTTTATGCCGCCGTTCGCGGGCGATCCCGAGGAGTTGGAGGCCCTGGTGCAGTACCTGCGCTGGGAGATCGCCGGGGCGCCCGACTCCTGGCAGGAGTCGCAGGACCCCGAGGTCCAGGCCAGGCTGGCCGGCTGGCTCAAGCAGGCTGGCACGCTGCCCGGCGACGCGACGCGGCGAAAGCGGCGGCAGGAAACTTCACAAACCAGTGGTCGGTGAGTTGCCATGGATACCGTATTCCCGTTCGGTCTGCCTCGGGAAACCGTGTTGCCGTTGGTCCTGCACGTGGCCACCTGGGCCCTGCATTTTTGGGCCGCTGGCTATGTGGTGATGGGGACGCTGTGGCTGGCAATTCTGGGTGTGGGCCAGCCCGAGGATCCGCCGCCGGTCTCGGAAGCGCTCCGCGATTGGCTACCCGCCGGCTTTGGCGGCACCATCACGCTGGCCGTGGCCCCGCTGCTGTTTGTTCAGGTGCTGTATCGCACCGAGTTCTACACGGCTCAAACCTTGATGTGGTTGTTTTGGATCCCGTTGGGGCCGATCCTGATTCTAGCGTTCTACCTGCTGTATCTGCTCAAGTCGCACTCGGTGGATCGCTGGTCGCCTTATGTGGTGCGGGGGATCGCCGGGCTGGCCTTCTTGTGCTTTTTGCTGACGGCCTTTTGTTGGACCGCCAATCACCTGACCAGCCTCGATCCGGCGACCTGGCCCGAGGTCTATCGCACCGGGCAACTCGCCATCGATCCGTTCGAGGTGTTCATCCGCATGGGCGTGTGGCTCTCGGCCATGTTGCCCGGCTTTGCCGTGCTGGTGGGCTGGCAACTGCACCTCAGCCTGCCAACCAGCCAGGTGACGCCAGCAGCCGGCGGATTGCGGGTGTTGGCGGCCTTGGGGCTGGTGGGCGTGTTGGGCTTTGGCAGCGTGTGGTTGGGCACGCTACCGGGGGAGGTCCAGTCGCTGATCTGGGGCATCGTCACCGGGCCCTACCTGGCCTTAGGCGTAGTCGGCGTCCTGCTGGCCGGGCTGGGAACCGTGTGGGGCTACACCGCGCGATCGGCCCTCTGGCTGAACAGCCTGGGCGTGTTCTGCCTGATGGTCAGCCTGGCCGCGATCCGCGAGACCGTCCGCCTGGGCAGCATGCTGGAACACGAACGCCTCGACCGGGCGATGGCCACCCACGCCGACCTGGCTCAGGTCCAAGGCATGCCGGTGTTCTTCGCGTTTTTGGTGCTCAACGCCACCCTGATTGTCCTCTGCATCCGCGCGGTGGCCAAACAGGTGCAACGCCCCAAATGACATCCCGACGGGTGGTCGAATCGCGATGGGATCGGCATTGCCGAATCGTCGGCCCATCCACCCATCACCGCCCGGGCCCCCGGCCTGGGCTGGGAGAGCGACCCCGTTGGGGTCGGGATCGGATCTCGGCCCTGTAAGGGCCGTTACCTGAGCCCAGGGCAACGCCCTGGGTGGGCGTCGGATGGACGAATCGTTGCGGTGATTTCGATTTGTTGGGACGTCGAATCGCGATGGGATCGGCATTGCCGAATCGTCGGCCCAACACCACCCAGGCCCCCGGCCTGGGCTGGGAGAACGACCCCGTTGGGGTCGGGATCGGATCTCGGCCCTGTAAGGGCCGTCTAGGATAGCCCAGGGCAACGCCCTGGTTGGTTGGTTGGGTCGTTTGGGTTCGCCGGCGCTTCGCGGGATCATGGGTTTGGCCGCATGTCCCGAAATCAATCGGCCTATTCAATCGCGGCCAAGCGGCTGGCGATCTCGCTGTGCAGTTCGCCGCTGGCCTCCTTGAGGGCCATGCGGTAGTACATCCGGGCGGCACCCATCCGCCCGCGGGCCTCGGCGGCCTGGCCCTGATCGAATAGCGATTGGGCCTGGGCCAACGCCTGCTTTTCGACTTGCTCGCGCATGGCGGTGAGATCCTCCAGGGCAACTGGCCGATCCGCGACAAATGGGTCGAGCGTCTCGGCCACCGGGCCGGGCGTTGCGGCGGGCCGACGAATGACCAAATCGTCGGCGGCGTCGGGGGCCGCCTCATGCGCGGGTCGGGGGGGTGGCATGGCGGGGGCTTCGGGAATCGGCCCAATGTCGCCTTCGGCCGCCCGCGGTGAATAGCCCTGGGGTGGGGGTGGGCCGATGACGACCTCGCCTTCCGGTCCGAAGTGGAACTCGCCCCGGAGGTAACGGCCTCGGAGCGAATTGGCCGCCCCCAGCGGTTCGAAGGCCCCGTCGCCGACCACCGGAATCACGCTAATCACAAACGGGCTCTGGGCCCCGTCGAACACAAACCCCCGCATACCGTTCATCGTGGTGATGACCGGCGTTTGATTGACCAGGGTCCGGGTCGAGCCCTGTCCGGCCGTGAAGTTGAAAAAGCCGTTGGTCCCGTTGCCTAAGCCGAAACCCATGCCAGTCTGCAGGCCACCCCCCGGTTGAAAACCTCCGAACTGGGGTGCCGCTCCGCCGTTGAGCACGTTGAGCTGAAAGCCGCCGAAGTTGCGACTCGGTCCACGACTCAGGCCCCAGCCCACGCCAAAATTCTCGTAGAAGCTATGTCCCGCCGAATTGAACGGCGACCCCTGAGTCACCATCTGGGCCGAAGCCGAGGGGGCCAGCCCGCCCCAGGCGACCAGGATTCCCAGTCCCAACAGGAGCGTGCGGACGGTCGTGGCTCGCAGGAGCATGAGTCTCACCAAATGGGAGAGGGGGGCGACCAGGGATCTCGCGATGGGCCCGCCAAACGGAATGGCGCGAACCACACGGCGGCCAAGACTAACCTAAGATGATACAGGAGGTACTCCCGCGAGGGCAAAGCTGTTGTGTGGCTTTTTCCGACTTTGTTAGTGGTGGGCCTCCCTGGATTGGTGGTGTGCCTGTCCTTGGTCGGATTGGGTTGGGCCTCCCCTTCCCTGTTTCCGGGCCGACCGGTAGGGTCAACGGGGACGGCCACGGACAGCCTCTTTCCCGGGCGACCGTGACGGAACTCATCTTGTTTGTGAGAAAGACTTCCATGTTTGA
>JBJHDE010000281.1:0-7265 GCA_050486385.1 Planctomycetales bacterium
ATTCAGGTTACTGACGAACGCCCGCCCCTCGTCGATCAAGCCCTCGGCCAGGTCGCGAAGGTGAAAGTCTTCGGGCCGCAGGTGCCCTTGGTCGATGGCCTCGCTCAACCGGCGGACGGTGAGCCGCGGGCCTTCCAGTTGATAGCAGCGTTTCAGCTCTCGGTAGTTCATAATTGGACCCTGACAAAGTTTGTTAAACAGTTTAGGACAAGAACGATACGCGGGATCTTTGATAAGTGGCCTTACGCAGCGGCCAGCACGAGCGGTTGCCAGGCGGCTCCGTCGCATTCCAGCCGGGTGGCTTCGCCGGGGTTGAGCGTTGCCAGCAGGGTCGTGGTATCGCTGGCACGCACCAGCAGGTCGTCGTCGCTGGTGGACAGGTTGATCAGCAGGAAGCTCAGCCCGCGACTGGGGCCTTCAGCCGGCATGATGATGTCGCGGTCGTCGCCGTTGGGATCCATTTCCTGGCGATAGGCGTCGTCGCAGCTCAGCGTCACGGCCCCGTTCAACAATCGCTGCTGCGAAGTGTAACGGCTGGCCAGATGCAACCCGCTGCCAAACCAACGGCTCACGATCCTGACCAACACGCGGGGGCTCTGAAATGTAGCCTGGTTGGCCACCGCCACCGCCAGCTCGGGCCGCAGCACTGGCCGTAAGAATTGGTTTCGCAAACCGTCGGGCGTGGCGGCCATTCCACCGAGTGCGGCCCCTGGCGAAATGTCCATCGCCGGGGACGCGAACTCGAACACGCCGCCGGTGGCCACGCGGATGGGCGCGGCGTCGCCCGGCCGGCTGCGTTGCATGGCCACGCCGGCAAAGTGTTGGGCCAACAGCGCCTGGTTGGCGGCCTCGTCGCCTTGATCCTCCAGGGCCGACGCCGGCAGGGCCTGGCCATCCGACATCCAGACCAGATCGCCAATTTCGATGAATGTTTCACTGGCCACCGGCACCAGGACCGGTTGGGTCTCGCCATACTGATAACGAAAGGTATCCACGATGCGGCACTCCAGTAAGGAAACTTGTGAACAGGCAGGATGAATTCAACACGTTGACGATCTCAGCGCAACACTTCGAACGAGACAGCGTGGCACTGGTGGCTTGTCCACCAGTGTGTGGGTTGGTCAAACAGGTCCGGCCCAGTGACTCCTGTTCGAGGAGTTTTGCGGGCATCGGTCGAGTCATAGCAGGCGTTGTCAAACACTGGTGGGCAAGCCACCAGTGCCACAAATCGATCACAAAAACGAGTGAAGCTCTCACACACCCATCGGCCGGCGACCGATGAAACAGATCGCCGCTTGACTGATCAATTCAATAGTCGGGTGGCAAAACTCTTGGCGTCGACCGCCGGCGGCGCGGGATGATCCCCGCGGCTCAGGGGCCGATCGCCCTCAATCCGGCGACGATCCTCCAACAGCCGGCGGGCGGCGGTTTCGTCAGGCGCTTGCAGCACCGATTGAAAGACGTCGGCCGAGACCGCCTCGGCCGGCAGCCCACTGGTCAGCAGCCATTGGTTGGCTTGCTGATAACGCTGGAGTTCGTCCAAGCGTTCATCGAGCCGCGCCAGGTGCTCGCGGATGGCCCGCTCGTTGTCGCTCGCGGGTGGCGGGTTGGCTTGAGCCTCGAACAGTCCCCGCGTGGTGGCTGGATCGGCCACCAGATCCACGCTCCGCACGGCGGTGATCTCTTCCACCAAAAAGGCATCCTCGGTGCGATGGCCCCGTCCCGTGGCATTGTGCGACAGGCCGAGGTTCTCGGGCGCGTGCTCGGCGTCCCAGACCAGTTGGCGGGCTTGCGGGTGTTCGGGGTTGAAACGCAGATCGCCGAACAGGCCGTCTTCGCTCAGCCGGACCCGCTCGATGCGACCCAGGCGATCGCGGTACGCCCGAGGAGCCGACTCGGCACCGCGGGGCGGATGGTCGACGTTGACCTTGACGCCCTCGTAGAGGGCAATCGCCTTGCGGAGTGCGTCGCGGGTGTAACGATGTCCGTTGACGCTGGAGAGGCCCAGCAGTTTGACACCCTTCAATAAACCCGGCGAGGCGACAATCCGCCCCGGCGGCGAGATGACGTGTTCATAAATTGTGATGTCTTCCATTGTGAAGCTCCTCAGGTGTGAAAAACGGGAAGGTTGTTCATCCCTGAAAAGGCCTTGGTCCGGGGTCGCGGTCCGACGGACGTGGCAAGCGGTGCCCCACGGCGTTTGACAAGCCGCCAGCGCAAGCCGCGTGCTTCGGACATTATTGCCACGATCACGAGGATGGAGTGGGCGGGTCGGTCGGCGGTGGCGGCTGCTCTTCACGAAAGTGCGTCTGTTCACGCAGCGGGTCCAGGCCGTCTTCAAGTTGCCAGGTCGTGCGACTTTTCACACCGGCGGCCAGCTTGATGGCGTTGGTCTCGGCCTCTTGTTTATGATCGCGGACGGCGACGCTGGGCGGTTCGGCGTGAATGCGGACCATCGCCCGTTCGGCGGAGGTCAAAAGGCCGGCCTGTTCGGCTCGCTGCAGCAGTCGGTCGAAGACCTCGGCGTCGTCGCGGATGATGCGGGCCTGCAGGCGGCGGAAAGTCCGCACGGCGGGGCCTTCGGCCACCAGGGTGCTGGCATAATTCGAGCGATTGGCATCGGCCGTCAGCATGAACTCGGGCATCACCAGCCGGGCGGCAATCGCACGCAGCTCGGCCTGTAACACTTCCACCAGGCCCGAGGCCTGAACGCCAGCGGCGGGAAAGTCGTACTCCACGCCGGCTGGGGCATCCAAGATGGTGCCGGGCTGCAAGCGCTTTTGGCGGCGAATACGGCCCGTGGTGGGATCGGCCGCGCGACGGGTCGCCTGGGCATCAGCGAAGGCGGCAACACTCGCGGCGGTGCCCTGACGATGACGGCGGACCACGGCAATCGCCGCCTGAGTTTGAGCCAAGATCGACATATTGCGGAGCAGCCGTTCACACCGGTCGAGATTGCCCAACACCGGATAGAACAACGGCACCCCCCGCCGGGCAGTGTGATCGACATTGGCCTTGCGATGCTGCATCCGCGCCGCGGGAATGAACTCGTCATCGACCGTGTAGCCAAGCACCGTCTCGCGATCGCGCGGATCGGTGATCACACCCCAGCGGGTCTCGGGCGGCTGATGGGGTTCGTCGGGCGTGGCCACTTGCTCGGGTTCCACAAACCGCACCGCCAGCAGGCCCTGGTCGGGTGTCACGGGAAAGAATCGCAAGAAACACTCGCCGTCGCGATCCACCCGCCACACGATTTCTTGTTGTCGGGCGGCCCAGGCCTGCTGTTCACAAAAGGTGGCCACAATCCGTTCGACACGTTGTCTTAACTCGTGTGGCAACGGTGTATCATCGCGGCTGGCCGCCGTGTAATGATGGCCATTGCCCACCAGATAACTCACGCGGTTCTCATGGCCGCTCAGGGCGAATTCGTTTTCAAGTGTCAGTCGCCGGCACCACTGGCGGATGTGGTGCAATTCAAGCAGCGTCCGGTAGGGCATGGCCCCGTGGTCGGTATCGCCCCCGGCCAGCGGTTGCCAATAGGTGCCATCGTCGCCCAGGTAGGCCTCGCGGGGATCCACGGCCGCATCGCCCCAGCACGAAGTCGCCTCAAGCAGGCGACGATGGGCATCGGATTCGGCGATCTCGGCCAGCAATCGCGATTGCTCGGCCTGAGTGCGCAACGTGTCGAGGGCCGCCGTGTTCATGAGCGCTGGATCCCGCGGGCTCGGGCGTTTACGACGGCTTGCGTGTGCAAACCGCAACAACTGAACTAAAGGACAGTATGCACCGAGAGCGGCCAAGCACCAAGGTCGGTTTGTCAATTTGCGCGGTGTTGCGCATGACCTTGCGCGACGAATGCCCTGCGGACCCGCGCTTGGGATGGCGGAGAGCGACTGACACGCCAACCGCGTTGGTTCAGCGGGCGAAGATCCAGGCGTCTTGGCTGTAGCGGCCGGTGGCCAGCGCGGCCACTTTGTCGGCCGGCCAGGTGGGGCAGGGTGTGTGGGCCTGCCAGGCTTCGATCAGTGCCGAGCGGAGCTGCTGGGCCGTGAGCGGCAGGCAAGTGAGAAACGCCCGATGATCGCGACCGCCGCGGTAATCGGGTTGTCGCGGAGCCACGCCCAGCAGGTTGCCGACCAGGTCCAGGGGAAAGTCGTACAGCAGGGTGCCGTGATACAGCACGGTTTGGCGTTTGATACGCAGGGCATTGCCCGAGACTTTGTGGTCGCCCAGCGTCAGGTCGCTGATGCCTTGATGGGCGACGGCCGGGACCAGGGGAGCCAGGCCGCGGACCAGTTGGCCCAGCACCACGCGATGGGCGGCGTCAATCATGGTGACGCCCGGCCGAAGCTGGGCGCTGAGCACGACGGTGTACATCAGGCATCCGGGGCCAATGACCACGGTGGCTCCGCCGCTGGCGCGGCGGTAGATGGGGACTGCCTGGCGGCGGCAGTGGTCGAGTTGGACCTCGTCGGCGGCGCGGCTGCTGCGTCCCAGCACGACGGCCACCTCGGGCGATTCCCAGAGCCTTAGGATCTCGGCCGGATGGTCCGAGGCGTCGGCCTCGTCGAGCAGGACTTCGTCCAGGGCCAGGTTTTCGGCCACGGTGGGTAGGGTCACATCAAGCAGGTGCATCGAGGGCGGCTCGTGGGCAAACAAGGCCGATTGGGCGGGCAGGCACCGAATGGGCAAGCTGTAGGGCTTGAAGGGGTTGCATCAGATCCGGCAAGTGAAGGGATTTAAGATATACGCAACTTGCCGTATACGGAAACATCCTCGCAAGATTTCTTGACTTTCCCTCAAGTCGCAATGATTGTCGCAAGCGGTGGCTGTGTACACTGAGGGCAGCGGACTTGAGAAAATTTCTCCGGCGTTAGTGGCTGGCCGGGGCCGGGTTAGCGTTTCGGGGGCGGCTGGTGACGATTTGACCGGTTGCTCGACCGCTGAACCCTAGCAAACAATGGACACGCGGGGCCCGCCGCAGGAATTGCGCGGCATGTGAGGGGTGACCGCTTGATTGACAGCCTGCTGCGAGCGGGGCGGCTCGGCCTGAGAGGGCCGATGGCTGATCCCCCAGGCGGGCAACAGCGGATATGGTAGGACGACATCCGAGAGAGACCATCATGAGAGATCTACCACGAAGGGGTTGGTTGGCCCCCGCGACGGCTTTGGCAGTTGCGGTGGTCGCGAGTGTCCCCGCGTCGATCGAGGCGTCGGGATTGTGTGGGTGTGGGCCGGTGGTTTCGGCCATGCCAGTGCGGACCTATCGGGTCGAGCGGCAGACCTTCTACGAGGAGCGCGAGGCCACGGCCTTCCGTTTTCAGTGGGAGACCGAGGTCGTCGAACGGCCGGTGACGGTGTATCGCAACGTGGTCGAGACCGAGATGCGCGAGCGACGGGTCACCGTGCGGCGACCGGTCTACGAGACCAACGAGCGGGAAGAACGCGTCACCGTGCGACGGCCGGTGGTCGAGACCCGCATGGAAGATCGCAGTTACGATCGCGTGCGGTTGGTCAGCGAGACCACTGAGCGCGAAGAGCAATACACGGTGCGTCGGCCGGTCTGGGAGACCATCGAGCGGGAAGAGCACGTCACCGTGCGGCGACCGGTCGTCGAGACCCAGATGCGTGAAGAATGCGTCACGGTCATGCAACCGATCACGACTATGCGGCAGCAAGTCGTGCAGACGGGCTCGCAGGTGGTGTGCCAGCCCGTGGTCGAGCCGGGCTGCTGCCTGCTGCGTCCGTTTACCGCCAGCCGCCCGCTGACCTACGACACGGCCGGTTGGGGGTTGGATCCCAGTGGCCAGTTCATGGCGGCTCGGCCAGTGAATCCGCTGTTTCCGCGGTTGCAGGATCGCATTGTGCTGCGGCCGGTGGTGCAGCCCACGTTTGCCACCGTCGACGTACCGGTGACCACCATGCGACCGGTCACCGAGATGCGGCAGCGGCCGGTGCAGGTGGTCCGCTACGAAGACCAGGTCGAGGTCCGTCGCGTGCCGCAGCGGGTCTGCCGTTGGGTGGAAGAAACCCAGGTTCGCCGGGTGCCGGTCACCCAGACGCGGCAGGTGGTCGAGCGAGTCGAGCGGCAGGTGCCTGTGCAGGTGTGCCGCTGGGTCGAAGAGACCCAGGTTCGCAAAGTCCCCTTCACCACGGTCCGCTACGTGGATGAGGAACGGGTCGATCAGGTGCCGGTGCGGGTCGTGCGTCGCGTGGCCGAAGAACGGGTCGTGCAAGAGAGCCGTCGGGTGTGCCGCAAGGTGCCCTACACCTACACCTATCGCATCCCCCGGGTCGAAACCCGCTACGTGGAACTGGATCCCTGCACCGGCATGCCGGTCGACAGCGGGGTGACGCTGGCTCCCAGTGTGCGAGGCGAGACGATTCGCAGCGACTCGCAGGATCCGGCCGACCGGCAGCCCGCGCTGCCGGCCGAAGAGCGGATCGAGACCCGTCGCGAAATCCGCGAGCCCGCCACCAGCAACACCCGCGACACCATGAGCGACACGCCCGGCACAACCGCCGAGCGCGCGGAAGACCGCAACAACGCGACCAACGACACATCCCGCGAAGAGCGTCGGGTGCCGCTGGACGACGATCGGATTGAACCGAAGGGCGACGTCGACCTGGATCTGGACGACGACACCCGCGGGCCGAACCTCAACGACGAGCCGCGGCCCAGTGGTGTCGAGTTGCGTCAAGAGGGCAGCGTGGCCCGCACGGCCAGCTTCCGCGGTGACGCCGGCACCAAGGAGCCGGTCGAGAAGCTGCACGAAAACGACTTTGGCCCGCTCGAGCCGATCGTCCGTCCCGGTTCGGGCCGGTCGCGGGAGGACAATCGCCCGCGGTCGACCCCCAGCGTGGTGGCCGAACCCGAAGAGCGAACCGTGTCGAACGATGGTCCCACGCGGCCCTACCATGTGCTGTTGGTCAGCCGAGTGAATGACTGATCAGGCACGAGCCAATTGTCCGCCGGGAGGCTCGCTCGGCGGTCCAGCGTGTTAGAATAGCGGGCGTGAGGTCGCCGGTTGACCTCATGCCCGCTTTTTCGTTGTTCCTTCGCCCCAGTGTGCCATGAGCAACGCGGCCTCAGGTTGGGACTCGGCCGAACCCCCGGTGCTGGCCGGTCGTCGGGTGTGGCTGGTGGGCCGTTGGGCCAGCATGTCGCATCAACAGGCGGGCCATTGGGTCCAGCGCCATGGGGGCCAACTGGCGATGCGCTGGGAGCCGGAAGTCGATCTGATTGTGCTGGGCGAGACCAGCGG
>JBJHDE010000282.1:0-7242 GCA_050486385.1 Planctomycetales bacterium
AGGGAGGAGGCGGTTGCCTGAGCATGGCAGGCGGATATTGCGCCACAAACGGGGAAACCCTGAAACAGAAGTAGGCCGAAGCCTAAACTCAGCCAACCCCTCCTCTACTCGACCGCCTCCGCGTGAAATCAAAAAACTCAGCATCTGGAGCGTGTTGCCTTGGGCCGCTCCTCGTACAAGTCTTTGAAAGCCACCAGTGCCACGAATTTTGTTCAATGTATTGCGTAGGGATCCGTGAGCGGTCGTTGTGTGAACGGCTCAACCCTCTGATTGGTCCTTTGAGGCCCAGCGCCATGACTTCGCCCGCTCTGGCCGAATTGGCCATCAATGCCGAATTGGTGACGCGGATTCTCGTGGGCTTTCTCCGCAGCGAGATTCGCCGCACGGGATTTCAGAAGGCCGTGTTTGGCTTGTCGGGTGGTGTCGACAGCTCGGTGGTGGCTTACCTGTTGGCCGAGGCCCTGGGCCCCGAAAACGTGCTGGCCGTGTGCCTGCCTTACAAAACCAGCAGCGACGAGACCCGCGCGCACAGCAAGCTGGTGATTCGCAACCTGGGGCTGCCGTCGGTTGAGATTCCGATTACCCGGCAGATTGATGCCTACTTTCAGCATCAGTCCGATGTTTCGACCCTGCGGCTGGCCAACAAGTGCGCCCGCGAACGCATGACCGTGCTGTACGATCAGAGCGCGGCGGTGGGTGGGCTGGTGGTGGGCACCAGCAACAAGTCGGAACTGCTGTTGGGATACGGCACGCAGCACGGCGACCTGGCCAGTGCGGTCAATCCGATTGGCGATCTTTACAAGACCCAGCTTCGTGAACTGGGCCGGCACTTGCAGGTCCCCGACGAGATTCTCGACAAGGCCCCGTCCGGGGATTTGTGGGTGGGACAGACCGACGAGGACGAATTGGGGTTCACTTACGACGAGGTCGACCGGCTGCTGGTGCTCATGGTCGATCGTCGCTGGCACCGTGACGAACTGATCGACGCCGGGTTCAGCGAACGCTTTGTCGACGACGTGCGGCGACGCATCCGGGTGAATCAGTTCAAGCGGCGGATGCCCGTCATCGCCAAACTCAGCCATCGCACCGTCGACACCGATTTCCGCTATCCACGAGACTGGGGCACCTGAGGGGCACGGCCCAAAACTGGGCCAATCTCAAACGCGCTGGCCTTCCTGCATGCCCAGTAAATCCCCCGACCTTCACTCGGTCGTATCAATCATGGCCTTGTCGGAAATGTCTTTGCGGCACCAGGCGCCGGGCCAGCGGATGGCTTTCACAGCGCGGTAGGCTTCCAGTTTGGCGGCGGGGATCGAGTGCCCCAGGGCGGTGACGCCCAGCACCCGGCCACCATCGGTGACCACTTGGCCATCGCGGAGGGCCGTGCCAGCATGAAAGACCTGGACGTTCTCGGAGGTGTGCGCCTCGTCCAGCCCGCGGATCGGGTCGCCGCGACGGTACTTGCCCGGGTAGCCTTCGCTGGCCATCACCACGCAGACCGCCGGGCGGGGATCCCATTCCAACGGTCCGAACTTCTCCAGCTCGCCGTTGGCAACCGCCCAGCACAGCTCAAGCAGGTCGCTTTTCAATCGCATCAACAGCGGCTGACACTCGGGGTCGCCAAATCGCACGTTGAATTCCAATACCTTGGGTCCCTGCGGCGTGAGCATCAGCCCCGCATACAGCACGCCCTGAAACGGCCGACGCGACCGCTTCATGTTGTGAACCACCGGCACCAGAATCTGCTCTTCAATCCGGGCGAGCAATTCGGGCGTCACCACCGGCGCCGGGCAGTAGGCCCCCATGCCGCCGGTATTGGGCCCGGTGTCGCCATCGTAAGCGGCCTTGTGATCCTGGGCCGGGTCCAGCGAGACAATCGTGCGGCCATCGGTAATGGCCAAGATGCTGGCCTCCTGGCCTTGCAGACGTTCTTCGATAATCAGTTGGCTGCCCGCGTCGCCAAACGCCCGCTGATCCATAATCTGCTTGACGGCCGACAGGCCTTCGCTGCGGGTGGTGCATACGAACACGCCTTTGCCGGCGGCCAGGCCATCGGCCTTGACCACCGAAGGCCGGTCGTCGCGGTCCACCAGGTAGCGTTTGGCGCTCTCGGCATCGCGGAACACGCGGAAGTCCGAGGTGGGCACGTCGGCGTGTCGCAGCAGGTTTTTGCAGAACACCTTGCTGCCTTCCAGGGCCGCGGCGGCCTTGGTCGGCCCGAAGACCTTGAGCTTCTCGGCTTGAAAGGCGTCGACGATGCCGGCCACCAGCGGGGCTTCGGGCCCCACGATGGTCAGGCCAATGCCCTCGGTCTTGGCAAACTGCACCAACCGCGGGATGTCGGTGGCGGCGATATCCACGTTCTCGGCCAATTGGGCCGTGCCCGCGTTGCCCGGGGCCACGAAGATGCGGCTCGCGCGGGGGCTTTGCTTCAGTTTCCAGACGAGCGCGTGCTCTCGCCCGCCGTTGCCAACCACCAAGACCTTCATCGCCCACTCAATTGCCTGTGGCCAGTGGGGAACGACCTCGGCCCAGGTCCCGCGACCGGCGAGCTTCCCCAACCCTCTAGCTTCCGCTTTTGTGGGCCTCTGGCCAAGGGGGGCTGGCCGACTGGGGAGGGATTCCCCAGCCTTGTACAATGTTTGACGGAGCCAAACACTGGGAATTCGCCCGCGGGGTCCGCGTCGGGCGCTTCTTGTCGCGGGGCCATTTTGATGATGCGAGCCGGACTGGTCCTGATTCTTATTCTGGGGGGGTGGCTGTCGCCTTTGCTGGCGGAAACACCCCAGGAGCGCGGTTACCGCCTGATGCGAACCGTGCCCTATTTGCCGCCCGATCTGACGCGCGACTTGGCCGAGGACCTATGGACGGTGTGGCCGGACGACTCCCGCGCCGAGGCCGCAGCCGCGAGCGCCGAGGAACGCCAGCGGATGGTCTATTCCTATTATGGTCTGATGCCCGCCGACGACGGACACGGCCCCGCGTTGGGCTACGTCGAGCATCGCCTGCCCGACGGGCGTTTGGGTTGGTCGATGAGTTGCCTGGCCTGCCATGGCGGCAAGGTCGCTGGTCAGGTGATGGCCGGTCTGCCCAATAGCCACTACGGATTGCACACGCTGGTCGAGGACACACGGCGGCTGAAGCTTCAGCGCAACGAACCGCTGAGCCACATGGATCGCGGTTCGCTCATCACCCCGCTGGGCACCACGCATGGCACCACCAACGCCGTGATCTTTGGCGTGGCCTTGGCCGATCACCGCACGCCCGACTTGGACTACAAGCCGCGCTTTCTGCCGCGGCTGTATCATCACCACGACCTGGATGCCCCGCCGTTCTGGAACGTCAAGAAGAAGACGCACCTGTACTACGACGCCGCCGTGCCTAAGGGCCCGCGGTCGCTGTTGCAGTTCATGATGATTCCCCGCAACAGCGGCGAACGCATCCGCGGTTGGGAAGACGACGCCCAGGCGATGCTGGATTGGATCGAGTCGGTCGAACCGCCCGCCTATCCCGGTTCCATTGATCGGCCGTTGGCCGCCCAGGGCGAGATCGCCTTCCGTCAGCACTGTGCCACCTGCCACGGCACCTACGGCGAAACCCCCACCTATCCGAATCGCGTCGTGCCGATCGATGAGATTGGCACCGATCGGGCCCGCTTCGAGGCCATCACCCGCGACGACCGCCAGCGGTTTGCGGCCAGTTGGATGGGCGACTACGGCCGCGACGATGTGCGGACCAATCCGCAAGGCTACATCGCTCCGCCGCTGGATGGCATTTGGGCTTCGGCGCCCTATCTGCACAACGGCAGCGTGCCGACCTTGTGGCATATGCTGCATCCCGACCAGCGGCCCACCGTCTGGCAACGCACCGAGGACGGCTACGACCACACGCGGATGGGCCTGGAAGTCCGCGAGTTCGCCACCGTGCCGGGCGATCCGAGTCCCGCCGAGCGGCGGCGCTACTTCGACACCCGAGCGCCGGGCAAATCGGCCGCGGGGCACACTTATCCCGAGGCCCTGACCACCGAACAGCGGCGGGCTGTGCTGGAGTACCTCAAGACGCTTTAGCCACCGTCGGCGGAAGCCGCGGCGTGATGTGGGTCCTGCAGGGAAGATGCTGGCGGCCACCGGCGGTGCTCCCCCCTTGAATTGACAATATCGGGGGACGCCGCTAACGTGGAATTTGGTTCAGCGTCTTCAGCGAGAAAGTCATGTCACGGTCGAAGACCGGAGGGCCCGGTCCTGAGATCCCCGATCATGAGATCCGCGGTCACGAGGCCCGGGTGGCCGCCTGCGAACAGCGTCTAGGCTACCACTTCCATAAGCCCGAGTTACTGCTGGCGGCCTTGACGCATTCCTCGGGCGCGACCCATCGATTGGGAAGCAACGAGCGGCTCGAATTCCTGGGCGATGCGATCCTGGGGGCGATTGTCTGCGAGCACCTGTTTCGCACGTACGCCGGCTATCGCGAAGGCGATCTGACCAAGATCAAAAGCTATGTGGTGAGTCGCGAGACCTGCGCGCGGCTGGCCGAGCGGCTGGAGCTGAGCCGCTTCCTCATCCTGGGTAAGGGACTGGTCACACCCCAACGCACCCTGCCGGCTTCGCTGTTGAGCGATGCCTTCGAAAGCATCATTGGTGCCGTGTTTTTGGACGGCGGCTACGAGGCGGTCCGACCGCTGATCCTGCGGCTGCTGGGCCCCGAGTTCGACGAGGCCGTGCAGAGCAGTCACACCGGCAACTACAAGAGCCAACTCCAGCAGATCGTCCAGCGCGAGTACAGCACGATGCCCGTGTATACGGTGCTCGACGAGAAAGGCCCCGACCACCGCAAGAGCTTTAAGGTCGTGGCTCAGGTGGGCGACATCCAATATCAACCCGCCTGGGGCCGCAACAAGAAAGAGGCCGAGCAGCGGGCGGCGATGAATGCCCTGGATGAAATGACCAATCGCTCGGTCGAGCACTCCGCCGCCGGAGAGTCCTCGGCACACTCGGGCGATGGTCCGCCCCACGATGAAAGCTGAGGCAACCCACCAGGCCGCGGCCCACCACCCGCTTAGCTAAACCAGCCCCGCTTGGGCTCCTGGACGCCGGCGTGACGGTAGAAGTCCTCGACCGACTCGAACGCGATGTACTCGCAGACTTGATCCCAGGCCAGGGCGATGGAGCAACCCGCCATCGTGATGTTGTCCCGAGGGATCGGCACCGGGTCGCCCACGATAAACACTCGTCCGAATTGCAACTCGAAGCGGATATTCTTGAGCACATTGCTGTACGGCCCGCTGGGGCTCATCACCATGATGGCCAGGACTTTCCGGCCCAGGTTCATGCCCTGCAAGTCGTCGAGCGGATTGTCCGAATTGGAATTCATGATCGCGGTCATCGGGCGTTGGTGGCGGGTGGTGGTCGAGGCGGGGCCATGCCTGAATTGGACCGATTGGCCAGGGGCCGGTCAACGATAATCCACCCGATGGCATGGGCTCTGGGCCCGACGTATACTGGCGCTCCCACGCGATCGTGTCTCGATCGCGATCGCTGCCACGCACAGCTAGTTCGAGGGAACCATCCGATGACCCACAGCACCCCATCGCGGCGGAGCTTTGTTCAAGCCGCCACCCTGACCACCGCCGGCGTCTGGCTGGGCCTTGGTGACGCTGCCGCCGCCCAGTCGCGTTCGCCCAACGAGAAGCTCAACGTGGCCATCGTGGGCACCGGCGGTCGCGGCGCGCGGAACCTGGCACCCATCGCCAAGACCGAGAACATCGTGGCCTTGTGCGATGTCGATCAACGGAAATTGGCCCAGGCCGCCGAGCAGCACCCCGCGGCCAAGCAGTACGCCGATTATCGCAAGCTGCTGGAGCAGAACTCCATCGACGCGGTGGTCATCAGCACGCCCGACCACACCCACGTCAATATCAGTCTCGCGGCGATGGCGCTGGGAAAGCATGTCTACTGCGAGAAACCATTGGCCAACAACATCCGCGACGCGCGGGCGATGGCCGAGGCCGCCAAGCGTGCTGGCGTGGTCACGCAGATGGGCAATCAAAACCATGCGGCCGATCGGCTGCGTCAGGTGGTCGAGGCCCTGCAAGCCGGCGTACTGGGTCGCGTCGATCGCGTGACGGCCTTTTGCCAGAAGATTCTGCCGCACTCGGGCACGACGTTGCCCACCCAGGCCCAGCCGGTGCCCGCCTACCTGGATTGGGACCTGTGGCTGGGACCCGCCCCCGAGCGGCCGTATCACGCGGTCTATCATCCGTTCAACTGGCGGGTGTTCTGGGGGCTGGGGGCTGGCAACTTTGCCGACATGGGCTGCCATATCCTCGACGCGCCGTATTGGGGCTTGGGACTGACCTCGCCGACGGTGATTGAAGCCGAAGGCCCATCGCCCGATGAGCATGTGGCCCCCAAGGGCATTCAGGTGCGATACACCTTCGCCCGGGACGAAGATCAACCCCCGCTGGAGGTCGTCTGGCGGGATGGCGAATACGCCCCGGCAGGCAGTATCGCCGAGGGTGTCAGCGATGGGGTGGTGGCCGTCGGCGAGCGAGGCAAGTTGATCTTCAACTTCCGCGGAGGCGCCACCCAGTGGCTGGCCCACGACGGGGCCGAACCGTTGGAGTTGCCCGAGCCCACGTTGCCGCGTCCCCAGAGCCATCACCAGGAGTGGACCGATGCCTGCAAGGGCCGCGGTCGGGCGCTGTCGGACTTTGCCTACGGGGCGGCACTCACCGAAATGATTCTGGCCGGCGTGGTGGCCTACCGTGTGGGCAAGCGGCTCGAGTGGGACGGCCCCGCGATGCGGGCGACCAACTGCCCCGAGGCCGAAGCCCTGATTCATCCGCCCCAACGGGACGGCTGGATCGATTGATCTGGCATGCCCAACCATTCTCTCAGGAGACCTCTCCCGATGATGTGCTCTGCCTGTCCCACCCGTCGGCCGCTGGCCATGCGGGCATTGTGCGGCACCCTGCTGCTGTGGCTGATGGTTGGTCCGGCCGGTTTGGCGGGCGAACCCAACACCCTGACCGAGGAGGAACAGCGGCAAGGCTTCGTTCTGCTGTTTGACGGCACCACCGACACCGGCTGGCAACACAAGGGCAATTGGGTGGTCGAGGACGGCACGCTGTTTCGCAAACAGCGCGGCGGCGACATCACCTACACCGTGGCCAAAGTGCCCGACGACTTTGAACTGCGGTTCGAGTGGAAGGTCTCGAAGGGCTGCAACAGCGGTGTGTACTAT
>JBJHDE010000283.1:0-7241 GCA_050486385.1 Planctomycetales bacterium
GGCCAGCCCGGAGAAGGTCAACCTGGAGAAGGTCAACCTGGAGAAGGTCAACCTGGAGAAGGTCAACCTGGAGAAGGTCAACCCGGCGAAGGCTCGCCGAGCGATGGTGGCCAGGAGGAAAGCTTCCCGGGTCGCGAGCGTGTGGCCGAGGCCGAGCGGCGGATGCGGGAGGCTCAGCGTCGGCTGGAAGAAGCCCGCCGCGACGGAGCCATTGAAGAACAGGAGGCCGCCCTCCGCGAGTTGGAGGCCGCCAAGGAAGAGCTGGAAGAGATCCTGCGGCAGCTTCGCAAGGAGGAGCTGGAGCGGATGCTGGCCATGCTTGAGGCCCGGTTCCGCAAGATGCTGGAAATGCAGATTGAAGTCTACGAGCGGACTCTGGCCCTGCAGCAACGCGAGTTCGCCTCGTGGGCCGGTCGCGAACGGGTCGAGTGCCAGCGACTGAGTGTCCGCGAGAGCGAAATCGTGGTCGAGGTCGATCGGGCCTTGGCGGTGCTCCGCGAAGATGGGTCGGCGGTGGCCTTTCCTGAAGCGGTCGAGCAGATGCGGGCCGACATGGACACCGTCACCCGGCGGTTGGCCCAGATGACCGCTGATGAGCCCGAGGTTCGCAACAAGCAGTACCTGGGCATCACCGTGCGGATTGAAGAGGACATCATCGCCGCCCTGGAAGAGACGATCGCCGCCTTGGAGAAGGCCCAGCAGGATCTGGAAGAAAGCGACGCCATGGATGGAATGATGCCGCCCGGCGAGCCCGGCGATCAGCCGTTGATCGACATGCTGGCCGAGTTGAAAATGATTCGGGCATTGCAGGAGCGGGTGAATCGCCGGACCCGCGACTTTGCCGAGATTATTGGTGGCGAACAGGCTCGTGACCCCGACGTGCTGCAACAGTTGCAAGAACTCGGCGAGCGCGAGGAGCGTATCTACTCGGTCACACGAGACATCGTGCTCGGGAGGAACCAATGAGATTAGCCGTCATCTGTGTTGCGATGGCCACGTTCGCCGTGGTGTCGCCTGCCAGCGCCTGGGCCCAGGCGGCTCCCGGCCGCATTGATTTGGGCGGCCAGAAGCTGGCGGTGCCCTCGGCCCCCGAGGTCCGCGATCAGCTCTACACCTGGCTGGAGACCCAGACGGTCGAGGCCGACGCCCGGGCCACGATCGATGCGATCTGGGAAGGCGATCTGGCCGGGCTCGAGACCGCCGCGGCGCTCGACAGGCTGGCCGAGTCCCTGGCGGCGCTCGATCCGCGCTTTGCCGAATTGGTGGCCTACGCCTCGGTTCCGCCCGAGGGCGTGCTGCTGCCGGAGTTCCCCTGGTTGCTGGACGAGTCCGAGGAACTGGCTCCGCTGGTTCGTAACAACCTGCGGCTGTTCTATGGCCGGTGGCTCTCGCGGGAGATGTACTACGACGAGGCCCTGGCCCACCTGGGCGATCTGGACACGTCCGATGTGGTCGATCCGGCCACGCTGCTGTTCTATCAAGGGGTGACCCACGCCCGACTGCTCAACAAGCAGCAGGGCATCGACGCCTTGGACATGCTGCTGGACGACCTGGACGAGACACCCACGCGGTACTACGCCCTGGCGGTGCTGATCCAGAATGACCTGCAGCAGCTTGAAGACGAGAGCCTCGACTTCGTCTCGCGGCAGATGAAAGACGTCGAGATCCGATTGAACAAAGGCCGTGCGGGCAAGACCGTGCAGGTCAAGAGCGACGAGATCGTCGACGCCCTGGACAAGATGATTGCCAAGCTTGAAGAGCAACAGCAGCAGCAAAGCGGTGGTGGTGGCGGCGGTGGATCGGCCGGCGGGATTCAGTCCTCCGGGCCCGCCGATGAGAGTTCGGCCGCCGGTGGTCGTGGCGAAGGCGATGTCGACAGCCGCGATATTGGTTCGGGCGCCGACTGGGGCAATCTCGATCCCCGCGATCGCGAGCAGGCCCTGCAAGACGTGTCCGAGAGCTATCCCTCGTACTATCGCGAGATCGTGCAGGAGTACTTCAAGCGGCGTGCCGCGGGCGACGCGACCGGCCCCGCGCCGTGAGGTTCTCGCTTGTCGTACGAATCGAAATTGACTCCCCCTGATGTCACGAGTCCTGATGATGATCCCCCGACTTGCCGCACTCGCCCTGGCCCTGCCACTGCTTGCCACGCAGGGCCTGGTCGCTCAGGCCTTCGACGGACCCGCCGTCCGGGGCGAGGTCCGCTTGCTGGATGGGTCGTCGAGTCGTCAGGACCTGGTCGCTCTGACCGACGAGGACCTGGTCCTGGCCAATGGCCAGAGCGTCCCGCGGAAAGATCTGCTGCGGGTCGGGTTCTCGGCCACGCCCGAGTTCCCCGAAGACGCCCTGCGGGTGATGCTGGTCGATGGCAGCGAGATTGCGGCCAGCCAGTACACCAGCGATGGCCGCACGGTCAGCATCACCACGACCACGGATCAATCGATTGAAGTCCCCGGCGGGCGGGTGCGGCAGGTGCTGTTTCGCCAGCTCAACGATGACACGGCCGCCCAGTGGCGACGGATTCGCGAGCGGAATCACCCCAGCGACGTGCTGGTGCTCGACCGCGAAGGCCAACTGGAAGCCCTGCAAGGGGCCTTGGGTGAAATCACCGAAGAACGTGTCCACTTTACCGTGACCGATGTCGGTGCGGTGCGGGCCCGTCGCGAGCGGCTGGTGGGCTTTTTGGTCGTGCAACCCCGGGAAGTCCGGTTGCCTGAACCGGTGTGCGAGGTCGTCGAGACCGATGGCTCGCGATGGCAGGCCTCCAGCGTGGCGATTCAAGACGGGCAGCTCGCGTTCAACACGGCGTTCGTCAAGGACGTCACACGCCCCTTGGAACGCATCGGGCATTTGGACTTCGCCCGGGGACGCATCGCCTATCTCACCGATCTGGAACCCATCAACTTGCAGGTGCGGACCTTCTTCCCCCATACCTTTTTGGTGGATGAACGCACCGGCTACGAGCCGCGGCTCAACCGCAACCATCTGGGCGAGCCCCTGGCCATTGGCGGGCGGACGTTCAGCAATGGCCTGGCCCTGCGGGGCGGCACCGAAATGGCCTACGCTCTGCGGGGCGGTTACACCCGCTTCCAGGCGGTGGTGGGCATTGATGCCGCGGTGGCGCGGCACGGCACCGGCGATGTCGAGGTGATGATCACCGGCGACAACCGGCGGCTATTGACCTTGCCTTTGAGCCACACCGACGCCCCCAAAACCATCGAGCTCGACGTCAGCGGCGTCGAGCGGCTGTTCGTGCGGATTGGCTGGGGCAAGCACCGCTTGGACGGCGACTACGTCAACCTCTGTGAGGCGAAGCTGATCAAATGATGCGCGTGACGACTCTGTATGCCGGCGTGCTGGCCGTGATCCTGGGCGGGCCCGCGGCCCACGCCCAAGTTCCGCCCGAAGTCGCCGAGGCCGAGCAACGGCGAATCGACGTCATGGACTCCGTCGAGCCCGCCGTGGTGGCCATCTTCGGCCCGGGTGGCTCGGGGGTGCTCATCTCGCCCGACGGCTACTGCCTGACCAATTACCACGTCACCGCCGGGGCCGGCAACTCGATGAAAGCCGGCCTGCCGGGCGGCCAGGTTTACGATGCCGTGATCGTTGGCGTCGACATGACCGGCGACGTGGCGCTGATCAAGTTGCTGGGCCGCGACGACTTCCCCTACGTCGAACTGGGCGACAGCGACGCGGTCCGCGTGGGCGATTGGGCCTTCGCCATGGGTAACCCGTTCCTGCTGGCCTCGGACTTTACTCCCAGTGTCTCGTACGGCATCGTCTCCGGCGTCCATCGCTATCAGTATCCGGCCGGCACGCTGCTGGAATACGCCGACTGCATTCAGGTCGATGCGGCCATCAACCCTGGCAACTCGGGCGGGCCACTGTTCAACGACCGCGGACAGTTGATCGGCATCAACGGGCGGGGTTCGTTCGAGAAGCGGGGCCGCGTCAACGTGGGCGTGGGCTACGCCATCAGCATCAACCAGATCAAGTACTTTCTCGGCAGCCTCAAGGCCGGCCGCTACGTCGATCACGCCACGCTGGGAGCCACCGTCAACCAGTCGACCGACGGCCGGGTGTTGGTCTCCAACATTCTGCGGTCCAGCGACGCCTACCGGCAGGGCCTGCGCTACGACGACGAGATCATCTTCTTCGGTGATCGCCGCATCGACACGGCCAACACCTTCAAGAACGTCCTGGGCATTTTCCCGCGACACTTCCGTGTCCCGTTGACCTACCGTCGTCGTGGCGAGACTCGGCAGATTCTGGTGCGGCTGGCTGGGGCCCACCGGGCGGGCGAACTCGAACGGCTCGATTCTGGCGGCGGCGGCCCGATGCCGCGTCCGACCCGCCCCGGCGGTGGTGGCAGCGAGATGCCCGAGTTGGCCAAGGCCCACTTCAAGGCCCGCAGCGGATTCGTGAATTACCACTTCAATGAAGTCGAGCGCGACCGCGTGTGGGACGCGTTGCAGAGCCATGGCGACTTCACCTCGGCCGGCAAGGTCTGGACCGTCGAGGGCCAGGACGAGCTGGAACAACCCTTCCGCTTTCAGAGCAACGGCCAGCTTGTATCGCTGAACATCCCACTGAGTGACCTGGCCTTTGAGTTGCCTGAAGATCTGGCCGCCGAACGTCGCCCCGCCGGGAGCGGTGGCCTGGCGGTGGCCTTGGTGCAGTGGCGGAAGTTTCTGAGCGAAGGCCCCGCCGGCTACGACGACATCTCGTATCTGGGGGCCTTGCCGCTGTTGGGGCGGCTCGATCAACTTGTCGACGTGGTGGTCGCCTCGGACCGCGGCGTCGAGGCCTGGTTCTACGTTTCGCCCGAGACCGGCCACCTGCTGGCCGTCGAGACCTTTCCCGGACGCGACATTGATCCCTGCGAGCTGTATTTCTCGGAGTATCGCGAGCATCAGGGCAAGCAGGTGCCGGGCCGGTTGCAGGTCCGCCATGCCGGCGAGATCTTCGGCGAATATCAACTCAACTCGTTCCGGTTTGCCGGCCAAGGGGAGGCCCAGTGAACGCCTTTCGTTTGCACATTCTTGCCGCGGTGCTGATTGGCCTCATCAGCCCCGCGTTCGTCTCGGCTCAGTCGCATCGGGCGGTGTTTGACCAGACCCGTGGGCGGATGGTCAAGATCTACGGGGCCGGTGGGTTCCGCGGCCTGGAAGCCTATCAAAGCGGCTTCCTGATCTCCGACGACGGTTACATCCTGACCGTCTGGAGCTACGTGCTGGACACCAACTTCATCATCGTCACGCTGGACGATGGGCGACGCTTCGAACAGGCCGAGCTGGTGGGGTTCGACCCCAAGCTGGAACTGGCCGTCCTCAAAATCAATGCCGAGAACCTGCCGCACTTCCGCCTGGACGAAGCCGCCGAGGCCCAGCCGGGCGCGCGGATCCTGGCATTCAGCAACCTCTACGGCGTGGCCACCGGCAACGAACCGGTCAGCATGATGCGGGGCGTCGTCTCGGCGCGATCGCGGCTGGAGGCCCGGCGGGGCGTGTTTGAAACACCGTACCGTGGCGAGGTCTACATCCTGGACGCCGTCACCAACAATCCCGGTGCCGCCGGCGGGGCCCTGACCGATCGCCAGGGGCGATTGCTGGGCATGCTGGGCAAAGAGCTGCGGAACTCGCTGAACAATACCTGGCTCAACTACGCGGTGCCCGTCGGGCAGATGAAGAAAATCATCGACGACATCATCGCCGGCACGCATCGCCCCAGCAGCGACGCCGTGGCCGAGGTGCTGCCCGAGTTTGCCCACAGTGTCCGCGTGCTGGGCCTGATGATGGTGCCCGACGTGTTGGAACGCACCCCGCCTTTCGTCGACGGCATTCAGCGCGGCTCGGCGGCCGAGCGGGCCGGCGTCCGCCCCAACGACCTGATCCTGTTTGTCAATGGCCGGGTGATCCACAGCATCCGCACGTTGAACACCGAACTGGGTCGTATCGACCGGGCCGAACCCGTGTTGCTGAGCCTCTGGCGAGACCAGCAGCTTTTAGAAGTGGAACTCGATCTCGACACCGACGAGTGATCGCTATGTCGCATTTTTCCGCGTTGCGGCCCTGGGTCGTTCTACTGAGCCTGGCCGGGCTGGTATTGTCTGGCAGCCACGGCATGGCCCAAGACATCGAGGCCCTGGAAGAAGAAGCCTTCCAGGCCGCCGTCGAGCTTGCCGCCCCGTCGGTCGTGCAGATCGAGACGATCGGCGGACTCGAACGCCTGGGCACCGGCGGGGCCGAACTGCTGGTGGGCACGGGCCCCACGACCGGCCTGATCGTCTCGGACGATGGCTACGTCATCAGCAGCGCCTTCAATTTCGCCCAGAAGCCGGCCTCCATTCTGGTGCGGTTTCCCAGTGGCGTGCGGGCGCCAGCCGAGCTGGTGGCCACCGACACCAACTGCATGCTGGCGCTGCTCAAGATTGATGTCGAGGCCCTGGAACTTGGCCGACTGCCGGTTGCCAAGACCGCGCCGGTCGACGAGATCCGGGTCGGCCAGTGGGCCCTGGCCCTGGGGCGAACCTTCGGGGCCGAGCACCCCAACGTCTCGGTCGGCATCGTCAGTGCCAAGAATCGCATCTTCGGTCGGGCCTTGCAGACCGATGCCAAAATCTCGCCCAGCAACTACGGCGGTCCGTTGATCGACCTCAAGGGCCAAGTGATGGGCCTGCTGGTACCCTTGTCGCCCCAGGGCAACGAGGAGATTAGCGGCGTCGAGTGGTACGACTCGGGGATTGGCTTCGCGATCCCCATGCAGCACATCGAGCGGATTCTGCCGCGGCTGAAGGAGGGCGAGGACCTGCAGCGGGGCATCATGGGCGTGGCCTTCGGCGGCGAAGAACTGGTCGACGAAGCCGTGGTCTCGGTGGTCCGTGCCAACTCGCCCGCCGACCGAGCAGGCCTGCAGGTCGGCGACAAGATCGTGAAGCTCAACGACCGCCCCACGCCGCGGATCGTGGATGTGCGAATCGCCCTGGGCTTGGTCTACAGCGGCGACGAGGTCGAACTGGCCCTGGTCCGCGACGACGAAGAGCAAACCATCAAGGTGCTGCTGGTCGGCGAACTCGAACCCTATCAGCATCCCTATTTGGGCATTCTGCCGGTGCCGCTGGCCGCCAACAACGAGGTCGACGGTGTCACCGTGGCCATGGTGTTGCCCGAGACACCAGCCGCCGAAGCTGGACTCGAAGCCGGCGACATCATCGTCAAGCTGGGCGAGGCCGACACCCGCGA
>JBJHDE010000284.1:0-2441 GCA_050486385.1 Planctomycetales bacterium
CGTATGGACCGCCAGCAGTTGGTCAAGTGGGTCCACGACAAGCAGGTCACCAACTCGCATCGGCGGCAGTATCTGAGTTTGCTCAGTGTCTGCGGCACCGAAGACGAGTTGCCCATGCTGGAAGAACTGATCCGCTCGGCCGATCAAAACTCCATGGCCCGCAACGCCCTGGACGCGGCGATTGGCTGTTATCTGTCCCTCCGCGGCCCCGAGGGATTGAAGCTGGTCGAAGAGTTGTTCTTCAAAAATGAAGACGCCGAGTTCGGTCTGATTCACAACGCGCTGGTCGCCCTGCGCTACCATGCCGAAGTGTACGACGTGCTCGATCACAACGAGATTGCCGGCTCGCTGCGGTTGCTGCTGGATCGGCCCGAAATGGCCGACCTGGTGGTGGCCGACCTGGCACGGATTGAAGATTGGTCGGTGCTGGAGCGGCTGGTGAAAATCTTCAAAGACAGCGACGCCAAGACCAGCTTCCTGCGGGTGCCGATCCTGCGTTACCTGATGGCCTGCCCGCTAGAAGAAGCCGAGGAGCATCTCAAGGAACTGGCCGAGCTGGACCCCACCAGTTATCGCCGCGCGCGGCTGGGCGTGGGCTTCGGGCGGCGGGGAGGCGTGGAAGCCGCTGACGAGGAGGCCTCGCCCATGACCACCACGCCCGACGTGTCCGCCCCCGACCCGCAGCCGGCCCCGGCCGACAATCCGTTCAATCCCGGCGATGTGGTGCTGGATCACCAGGTGCTCCGCGGCGGCTTGATTGTGCAATTGATTGGCCCGGCCCGAACCAGCGTGGGCGAGCGCGCGGTGTTTACGGTGCGTGTCAACAACACCAGCCAAACCGATTACGATCACATCGGCCTGGTGTGGACGCTGCACGCGGGACTGCAACCCTCGGAAGTCAGCAAGGGCTTTCGCTATGGTGGTGCCGAAGACGAACTGCTGGTGTTTGCGGGCGCCGAACTCAAGGCCACCCAAAGCCGGGTGTTCCGCGTGGCCTTTCTTCCGCAGGTGGACCACGCGGCGGCCTCCATCGACGTGGGCATCTTCGATGGCCCCGAGCGGCTGGGCGCCGTCGCGCGATTGGTGAGTATCGACCTGCCCCAGGAGACGCCCGAGGAGGTCGAAGACGCCACGGCCGAGTTCCGGCATCGGGGCATTCCGTTTCGTGGCCAACAGGTCCCCGTCGCAGCCCAGCACGCGGGATTGCGATTGGCCGCCAACGACCCGCCCGAAGGCCCAGGCGGATCGGCAACCCAGCAGGCCGTGCCAGCCTGGAAGCCAGCCGACTCGTCGCCCCCCCGCCTGGAAAGTCGCGGGGGCAACGAACCGCCGAGCGCCCGCGATTCCGCCGCCCCCGAATCGACCGAACCCAACGGCCCCAGCCACGGTGAGGAGTCCCGCGGCGACGACCTGCTCGATGTGGCCGGCAATGTCCAGCGGGCGCTGGATTGGAAACTGGCCCTGATGATCGCCGGCTTGCTGGGGCTGCTGGCCTTCCGCATTTACTGGCGGCGGAACCACCACCTGCCGCCCGCCTGAGGCCCCGGCCTCCCCTGCCGCGGACCGTGCCGTACCGGCCTTCTCGAAGCCGGGCCAGGGCCGCGCCCCGAACCGATCGGCCACCGCGTGCGTCTCATGGGGCAAAGCTCGTGCCCAACCACACCCACAGCGGGTTGTTTGGCGAGGGTGGACCGATAAACTGATTTGGGGAGTGGCACCGCACCGGCGGAGCGATTCCACGATCGGTGGGTCTTCCTCGAGCCGGCCCGCAAGGGTTGAGCGCTTGGCGGTTCGATAGCGGTTATCGACGGGTCAGGGTCACGGGCCGTAGATTCCCCATCCGGTGGCTTGTGCTGGGTTGGCACGGGTCCGAAAGGAGTTGGCTATGGTTGCGGGGGTGTTGAATCGCCCCACGCTCGTTTTGAACCGGAGTTGGCAGCCGGTCCGGATCACGAGCGTGGCACGCTCGATTGTCTTGGTATTCAACGATACGGCGCGGATCGTCGATCCGGAGTCCTACGCGCTGTACACCTGGGCGGACTGGGCCCGCATGGAGCCGGCCGACGATGAGTTGACCATCGGCGGCGTAGCGCAGCGGTTCCGGGTGCCCGAAGTGATCACCCTGACCCACTACGATCGCTTGCCGAAGCGGGGCGTTCCGTTCAATCGTCGGAACCTGTACAAGCGCGATCAGCACACCTGCCAGTACTGTGGGATTCGTCCCGGCAGCAGCGAACTGAGCGTCGACCACGTCGTGCCGCGTTCGCAGGGTGGACTGACAAGCTGGACCAACTGTGTGTTGGCCTGCGTGCGTTGCAATTCCCGTAAAGCCGACCGCACGCCACGGCAAGCGGGTATGCGACTTCGCAAACAGCCGGTGCAACCACTTTGGCAGCCCCTGTATGCCGATAATTTCAAGCCCATCAAAAGCTGGAACAAGT
>JBJHDE010000284.1:2451-7215 GCA_050486385.1 Planctomycetales bacterium
TCAGCGAGGCCTACTGGTCGGTGGAATTGACAGACTGATTTCGGTTGGCCTTTCCGAAACGATCGCCGCGGCGCCGTGGATCAACTTCACAGCGCCGCGGCGTTTCTCTGCGCACCCAAGTCTTGAGCCGTGCTTCGTTGCTGTCGGGAGGCTCAATGCGCGACCGTGCCAGGCGGTTCGAAAAGATCGCTGGAATGAAGCAACGGAACATGAGCCCGCTTGAAGGGTGTGCCTTTCTGCTTCTGGCGACCACGATGGTTTGTCAGTTGAGAGGCTCCCGAAATCCAAACCGCGTGGCTATACTTCATTCGTCCATGGATCAGAATGGGGGGGCACCACACAGGTGACAGCACTTGGAGGATGGCTGGCCCAGCCACCCGCCACATTAGCGGGGGTCCTTGCAGCCCGCAAGTTGGAGGCGATCCGTTCTCAGGCTTCGCTCAGCGGTCAAGTTCCTGAGAGTCCCCCTGGCGTTCCAGCGAGTCACCCAATTTGACACAAACCGCTTGCACACAATGGCTTGCAGAGGCGACTTAAGGTGATTCGAAGCCCCCAACACCATGTCACTTGGCTGCGGTTCAAAGAATGGGATACAATGGGGAGTCGATGCGGTGATTGGCAGAGGAAGTTGGATCGTTCGTGCGATTCTCTGGTTTTGGACGCCCGCGTGGTTTGCCATTGTAGGGATGTTTTGTGTCGAGGCTCTCGATCCTGCCAATTGGGACGTGGACCGGGAGAATCGAGTTGAATGGGTGATCAGAGAAATCGCTTTTCTCCTGTCGCCCTGGACTAAGGTCGGTCTCGCCGTTGCGTCGGTGACGATCTTCACCTGCGAGTGGGCGGACCGGCGTCACGCGGGCAACAGCGTGTGGGAAACGATCGACGCTGCACTGAATCACTACCGATCACTGGGATTCAAACATGCCGCGCTCTCCGATCCCGACCACCACCACCGAGTGACTCTGTTCAAGCGGATCGACGGTTCGGACATCGCATGTTGGACCAACATCTTTCGTTTCAGGTTTTGGAAGTTCCGGTGGGTACGCTTTGGTCGCCTCTGGATTCCCTCCTGGGCGGAGCGATCACCCTTTTCAGGATGGATCTTTCCGGTCGCGAGGTCATGCGAGACGACAAGGAAAACGAAGACGGCCTTCTTTGCCCCTGACGCTCCACACCTTGCGGAAGGCATCGCCGGAAGGGTTTGGGCAGGAAAAACGAAAGAAAAGGTATTAGATTTTCCGCAGCTTACCGCTGACTCGACTGACCAAGAGGTACAGGATTATTGTCGTACAACGGGATCACCTGAGGCATGGGTCCGGAAATGCTTGGAAGACGGTCGGACGCCACCCCGATCACTGTACGGAGTGCCCATCATGGTTCGCGGGCGAACATGGGGGGCGATTGTGTTCGACAGCCAACAGCCCGACGGAATCAAGGCCACCGAAGCTGACAAGGTCCACGATTGCGTCACCAGTTTGATCGGTAAACTCCTCGAGGAGACCACGGGATGAGCACGGTCCTTCAAATTGCCGTGAACGAGGAAGACAGCCAATTCAATGTTCCCCACGAGAGGACCGTGGCCGGTGCGCACGTGTCGACCGCCCTGTCGTCCTATTATGTGCCACGGACCGTGGGAGTGGCCTACGCGGGCAACGTGATCACCCTACGGTTCTTCTACCTTGATGGACCGTTCAATGAGAACGAACCAACGCGACGTCACACCGATGGCGAACTTGATATCGAGTCTGGGAAAAATTCCGACCGTGTGTACCGGCTCCATGTGCGGTTCTCAGGCACAGCCAAGGAAGCGGCGGGGGCCACATTCGACTTCGTGCTGAAGAAACTGACTGAGCTTGCTCAAGCCGAGCGCGACCGCGCATGGCTGCGGCAACACTATGAGGTCCTGGTCCGCATCCTGAAATTCTATCGGGAACCACTCACGAGACTGGACGATTGACTGTCCCCGAGATCGCACACCGCTGAACAAGCGCTACAGTGTGTGTTGTCCGACCAGTGAACTCCGCCGGAAGCCCAGGGCCGTCCCGGGGCACGGCCAATTTTGCTACCCGCCAATCTGATACATCGCCCGCTCGGGTCGAGCAAAGTCCTGGTCGCCGATGCCGTGGGCGGGGCGTTTGGCGGCCACGCAGGCACGGATGAGTTCGGCGAGTTCCGTGTCGCTGTGGCCCGCGCGGAGCGCGGCACGAAAGTCCCACTCTCGCAACGAGAACAGGCAGTTGCGAAGCTGACCCTCGGCGGTGATCCGCAGGCGGTTGCACTGGGCACAGAACGGCTGACTGACCGGGTTGATCAACCCGATACGCCCGCGACCATCGGCAAAGGCGTAGTCGGTGGCCGGCTGGCTGGGCCGGGGCCGGCCCACCGGCACCAGCGGCCCCAAGGCCTCGGTCAGCCGAGCGAGAATCTCGGCCCCGGCCAACACCTGCGTGTCGTCCCAGCGGCCCTCGGCGTCCAAGGGCATAAACTCAATGAACCGCAGCTCCCATCCCTGCTCGCGGGCGAAGCGGGCCAGCGGCACGATCTGCGATTCGCTCAGCCCCCGCACGGCCACGGCATTGATCTTGATCGACTCGAAGCCGGCATCCCGGGCGGCGTTCAGCCCCGCGATCACCCGATCCAAGCCTTCACGGCGAGCAAAGCGTCGGAAGGCTTCGGGCTCGATGGCGTCCAGGCTCACGTTCAGGCGTGCCAGCCCGGCAGCCTTGAGCGCCGCGGCGTGTTCGGTCAGCAACACGCCATTGGTCGTGAGCGCGACTTGCTCAATGCCCGGCACGGCCACCAGGCGGGCAATCAGGGCCGGCAGGTCGCGACGGACCAAGGGCTCGCCGCCGGTGACGCGAATCGTCCGCACACCCAGGCGGGCGACAATGCGGGTGAACCGCTCGATCTCCTCGAAGCTCAACAGCTCGTCACGCGGCAGAAACCGCACGCCCTCAAGTGGCATGCAATAAAAGCAACGAATGTTGCAGCGGTCGGTCACACTGATCCGCACATCCGTATGGACGCGGCCCAGAGAATCCACAAGTGGCCGATCGGCGGGGATCATGATTGCAGGTGACTCGTCTTGCTCCGGGGTCGCCCAGCACTCACCCCACCTCGGACCGATCGCACCGGGTCCGATCCCACGGGGCCGGATTCCAGGGATCAACCACCCTTGGGCGGGTACTGCGGCGGGTCGATCAACAGTTGAATCTCGTCGCTTTCCAGGTTCTCGGGCGTCGCCAGATGCTGGCCGGTCGGCACGCGGCGTTCGACCGGCTCGCCATTGAGATGGGCCACCATGGTCGTCAGGGCCAGCCGTCCCATGTTGACGGGGTCTTGCAACACCAGCCCGTGCATTTCGCCGTCGGCTAAGGCACGGCGGAAGTTGGGGCTGGCGTCGAAGCCCACGAAGGTGACCTGACCGGCCAGTTGGCGGCGCTGCAGGGCTTGCAGCATGCCTTCGACGTTGGGTTCGCACACGGCAAAGATACCGTCGACCTTGGAGCCTTGCAGGTGCGGCAGGTTCTCGGCCTTGGAGAGGGCCTCGTTGACCGTGCCGCCGGAGTACTCGCTCGCGCTGAGGATCTTGATGCCGGGATACTCGGCGATGCCCTCCAAAAAGCCCTCTTCGCGTGGCGTGGTGCTCTCGCTGCCGGCGACATAGCGAAACAGAATCACTTCGCCCTCGCCGTCCAATCGCTCGGCCAGGGCCCGCGCGCCCATCCGACCACCCTCGCGATTGTCGGTGGCCACGTAACTGACAATCGTGTCGTCATCGTCCAGGGCGCTATCAAAAATCACCACGGGAATGTTCTGGGCATTGGCCTGCCGCACCACATCCACCAGGGCCTGCGAATCCTGCGGGGCCAGACAAATGCCGTCGACCCCCTGGGCGATCATCGCCTCGACAATCGCAATCTGGGCACTCGGCTTAATCGGGTCGTCGGGGGCCTTCCACACAATCCGCACTTTGTCGGGCCCGCCCAACTCGTCGACCGCCTGCCGCACGCCGTGATGCACACTCTTCCAGAACTCGTGGTTCGTATCCTTGGGGATCACGGCGATCGTGTACTTCTCCTTTTTGACGCCCGGCGCCGGGCCGGTCGGGCCAATGGAGCCCCCGGCGCACCCGCTCAAGAGCAACAGTCCAAACCAAGCGGCCAACAGGCCGAAACCGCGAGTTCGCGTCGTCATCGTCGGGATTCTTCGTTAGGCACCAGAAAGTCAACAGGGGCGATCCTTCCAATCTACTTGCCCAGGCTCGGGCGGCCAACCGCGACCACCCACATCAGGGGCAGGGGGGCACCGACATCCCTCCAAAGAGACAACCCAATCCCCCAGCATCATCCAGACGTTGCCGGAAACGTGATCCTCTTCTGGGGGATGCGCGAAACCAACCGGCTTCCCAGTGGCAATGTTGGGTTAGGTCGGTTAATCTATCAACCAGTGTTGATGTGACGATGGGTCCTGGGAGATTGGGCATCATGCGACAGTGGGCATTCTTGCTGGCCGGTGTGTTGGCCGCCTTCGGGTTGGGCACCTCCGCGGTCCAGGCGGCCGACAAGCTGCTGGGTCCCGAAGTCGCCCTGCCCGAGGCCATTGATCACTATGTCGCCGCCCGGCAACAGGCCCAAGGCGTGGAGCCCGCGCCGTTGGCCTCCGACGAAATTCTGGTCCGCCGCACCTATTTGGACCTGGTCGGCCGCCCCCCCACCGCCACCGAAGTGCGGGCCTACCTGGACAGCGACGACGCGGACAAGT
>JBJHDE010000285.1:0-7186 GCA_050486385.1 Planctomycetales bacterium
GGCCGATGGGGCCCCGATCAATCGCACCGACATGTTCATTCAGCGGTTCATCAAGCGTCGGCAGGAGTTGGTCGATCCCGGCGATCGCGAGATCGATGGCTGGGGCGGCATCTACGAGTCGGCCACCCGCCGCTCGCGGAATCAGCCGCAGGCCGATCCCGAACCGCAACCCGAGCCCGAAGCCGACGACGAGCCCGCACGCCCGCGTCGCCCGGCGGCGGCCAGTTCCGCGGAGCCGGCGCCGATTGATTGGGTGCCGCAAACCGCCCAGCGACCGACTCCCAGCCAGCCGCAACCCGTGGCCCCGGCCGAGAGTGCCGAACCGCCGGTGATGGAACACCCCGTGCCCGAAGCGGCCACGCCCCGCCCCGACGCGCCGCCGGCCAGCCCGAAGCCGGTGGCGGTCCCAGCGGCCGAGGCCTTGCAGCCGGTGCAGGAAATGGAGATTGGCAGCGATGGAGCCGCTCCGGCGGCCCCGCGTTCGCCCGCCCCGCCGAGTCGCCCCAGCACGGTCGAAGCCCCGACCACGGGCCTGGAGGTCGAGATCAGCGGACCCGACAGCGTGGCCCTGGGCGACCGGGCCAGCTACACCATCGTGGTGCGCAATCCCCGCAACGTCCGCTCGGCGCCGGCTTTGTTGGCGGTGACCTTGCCCGAGGGCAGCCGCGGGGTCCGGGCGACGCCGGCCTTCGGCGAAGAGGGGCCCTTCTGGAGTCTCGAGGGCATTGCCCCGGGCGACCAGCGGCGGCTGACCGTCGAGTTTCAGGCCGGCTCGGTGGGAGCCACCGAGGTGGTGGCCGAACTGGCCATCCCGCAGCGGGCCGTGCAGAGCCTGGAGATTCTGGCCCCTCGGCTGGAATTCGCCACTGCGGATAACCAGGTGCTGCCACTGAACAAGTCGCTGCCCGTCACCGTGACGGTGACCAATCGCGGTCCCGTGGCGGCTAAGGGTGTGGAATTGACACTGGAACTGCCGGCCCACATCAAGAGCCCGTCGGGCAAGTCGCCGACCATCAAACTGGGCGAGATCGCCCCCGGCGGCCAGCAAACCGCACGGGTCAGCCTGGAGGGCTCGCGCACCGGCAGCACACAAATGGCCATGACGGTTCGCGCCGCCGGCGGCATTGAGGCCCGACACACCCTGGCCACGCAAGTGGTCTCGCCCGATGTGACCGTCAGGACCCAGGGTCCCGAGACGCTGGCGATTGGGCGGATTCAAGAGTTTGCCGTCGAGGTGACCAATACCAGTCCGCTGGTGCTTCCCGAGGTGACGGTGATTGTGGCCGTCAGCGAAGGGCTCAAGCTGGTGGATGCCGAAACCGGCGCCCACCTGGACCAGAGCAAGCGGCTGGTCGGCTGGGAGATCGCTCAGCTTGAAGCCAACGAAACCAAGACCCTGCGATGGTGGATCGTCGGTCATCGCGAGGGCCTGGGCGACCAGCGGGTGTTTGTCGAGGCCGAGGGCGGCATTCGCAAAAATCAGCGGGTCACGCACAAGCTGACCGCCGCACCGGACGTGCAACTGCAAATGATCAGCGAATCCAGCCCCGTGGCCGTGGGCGACGAGACGATCTATCGCTTTCGGCTGGTCAATCACGGTCGCAGCTCGGTCATGCGGCTGGTGGTCAGCGGCACCCTGGGCGAAGGGCTCGAGCCGATTCAACTCCGTGGATCGACCGAGCAGAGTTGGAAGGACAACAACGTGACGTTCGCCCCGATCGAACGGCTCAGCCCTGGCGAATCGCGGCTGTTCCAGATTCGCGCTCGGGCCGTGGCCCCCGGAGCAACCGAGTTCCGCCTGCAAGTTGAGTCGAAGAACACCGGCGAGACGCTCGACAAGATTGAGGATCGCCGGGTGGTCGAGTAACCCTGCCACCAGGCCAACAGTGGCCGGGGTTAAACTTCGGTGAACCGCTGGTCCGACAGAAAAACCAATCCGGAACTCGTTGTCTGTCAACGGGTTCCGGGTTTTTTCTGCGCGGGCTCGCCAATGTGGCATCGGCCGTGCAGGGGCAGTAAAATTCAGAACCATGGTGAGAGCGGTTGTCGACGGGTTGTCCGCATTCTCCGGTCGGCGGCGGCTTTGGCCTTGCGGCGTTTGTGACGAACGCCTTGGATGCCAAGCCATGGGTCAACGGTCATCGAGCGCGGTGGCGGCCAGGGTCTGGGCCGCGCCGAGTCGCCCACGCGGCGGCGGGCTCGATCCGCTCGGTCGAGGCTTGGCGGCACGTCGCCCCCCGACCAGGAGAGATGACGGTATGGCCCCCTCCCAGGCAAGCTGCCCCTTGGGGAACAGCGTGCTGGTGTTGAATCGCCTGTACTTGGCAATTCACGTGACAAATGTGCGGCGGGCGTTCAGCCTGCTGTGCCGCGATCTGGCCGAGGTGATCGACGTCGAAGACGGCCAGTATTGCACCTACGATTTCGACTCGTGGCGCGAGATCAGCCAGCTTCGCAATGCCCTGGACGAGCCCAACCAGGAGTGGGTTCGTAGCGTCAACTTCGCTTTGCAGGTGCCGCGGGTCGTGCGGCTGCTGCGCTACGATCGCCTGCCCCGGCAGACCGTCAAATTCAATCGCCGCAACATCTTCGCCCGCGATCGCAACCGCTGCCAATACTGTGGCCAGACCTTCCCCACCAGCGAGCTGAGCCTCGACCACGTGATCCCCCGCAGCCAAGGCGGCGGAACCGATTGGCTGAACATCGTGTGCGCCTGCATCGACTGCAACATCCGCAAAGGCGGGCGGACGCCCGAGCAGGCCGGGATCCGCCTGATTCGCGAGCCCTTCAAGCCCAAGCGCAGCCCGCAGATGACGGTCAAGCTGACTCATCCCAAGTACGACACTTGGAAGAGCTTCATTGACGAAGCGTACTGGTCGGTTGACCTGAGGCAAGAGTAGCCGGGCCGAGTGAGCAGGCCACCGTCTCAGGCATTCAGCCACCAGAAGCCGGCGTTCAGGTAACTGGCGAAACCGACCCACAGGGCGTAGGGCACCAGCAGCAGGCCGGCCGGCCGACTGCGACGCCCGAAGGCCCAGGCGGTGGCCACGATGGCCGGCAGCAGCAGGGCGATGTCGACGAGCGCCAGACCGGGGCTTCGCAGACCAAAGAACAGCCCCGACCAGGCCACGTTGAGGGCCAGTTGCGTGAAGAACAGCGTCCAGGCCAGCGGGGCGGTGCGGAAATCAGCCGCGCGGTAGGCCAGCCAGGCCGAGACCGCCATCATGGCATACAGTATGGGCCACACGATGCCAAACACCGGTTGGGGCGGCGTCAGCGGGGGCTTGGTGAGTTGGGCATACCAACCGGCGTCGACCGACAGGCCCGTCAGCCAACTGCCCAGGGCGGCGGCGCCAAAGCAAATGGCCAGCCACACGATCAATCCCAACGGACCACGCAACATAAGCTCACCATCGCGAAGCGTGCTGAACTCTCACTCTCAGGCATTTTAGCACCGCGTGCTCGGAGGCAAGGCGCAGCCTTCGCGTGAACCCAATCAAGCGCAGCGGGATCGTCTTGGGAAGGTCCAGAACAGGCAAGCTCACGCGGAGGCGCGGAGCCGTGGAGAGAGAGGGCGCAGAATGGTTGGCAATCCGGTCCAGGTTATGTTGATTCTTGGGCAGCAGTTCGGTTGCCGATTCTTTGTGGAAAGCGGTTCGATTCCGTGAGATCAAGTTTAATGAACCACGGATGACACTGGTGACCAAGTCTCCGATGAGCAGACTCAGCGGAGATTTTTTAACTCGAAGGACTTGCCACGCAGGGCGTCGCGGGCGGGCACGCCCCAGTGGGGCGTGGGGGTGTAGTCCCAATCCTCAAGCAATCGCGGGGCGGCCTTGGGATGAAAACACCAGCCGGTCCAGTGATAACGCTGCTTTTGCACCAGGCCCAGGAAGTCGGGCACCCAGGTGGCAGGGTCTTCGTGCCGCTCGGGCGGAATGAAGTCGAACCGCTCCCGCGGGGCGCCACACTCGCCAATGAAGATCGGATGCTTCTCGGCGACGGTCATGAACTTGTTCTTCCAGTCCGACTTCCAGGGATACACGTGGGTCGAGTACACAATCCCGTGGCCGTCGCGGTCGTCCAGGGCATAGCCCTCGAGCACGCCCGACAGGTCGTAGGCCCAGTCCAATCCACCGACCAGCACCAGGTTCTTGGCTCCCACCTCGCGGACGCTGTCCAGCAGGGCCTGCATACCGATCGACTCGAAGCCTTCGAGCTTCTGGTCGTTTTCAGCCAAGGCATCCGTGGACCGCTTGTCGGTCGACACGAATCCGCCGTTCTTCCAGACCTCCCAGGAAATATCGTGCGGCTCGTTGATGAGTTCAAACAGCACGGCCGGATGGTTTTTGTACTTGGTGGCAACCTCACGCCAGAACTTGGCGTGTTCGGCCCGCGGCGCGCGATAGCGGTGCAGGTCGATCACCGTATAGGCCCCGTGAGCCGCTGCCAGGTTGACCACGTCATCGACCAGTTGCCGATAAAAGGCCCCGCCGTCGTTTTGATAAGGCCCGGTTCCAAACCAGAAGTCGTCGCGGACCGGCAGGCGGATCACGTTGGCATTCCAATTTTCCACGGCTTCGCCGACCGACTTCAAAATGTTCTCGCCGCCGCCCGACCACTCCATGCTGGGAATCGATACACCCTGCAACCACACCCTCTGGCCATCGACGGTTTGAATCTGGTTGCCCACCACGCGGAGACTCGGCGGAAGCTTCTCAGTCGGAGTCGTCGGCACTTGCGGGCGGACGCGGGCGGCGCGTTCGGCAATCTCGGCCTGGCGCTTGGCCTCGGCGGCTGCCAGCCTTGCGCGGATGGGCTCGGGATCGGTGCGTTCCAGGTGGAAGTCGTCCAGGTCCAGCGAGCCGCTTTCGACCATGAACAACGCCGGCATGATCTCCAGTTGTGTGGCCCCCTCGGGCACCAGAAACTCCAGCCGCTTCTGTTGCCAATCGCTGGTGCCCTTAAAGCTGGGATGCCCCGGGCCGCCGGGCAGCTTCTTGCCGTCGGCATCTTTGAAGTCGATGATCACCCGCCCGTCGTGCCAATTCGCTTTACCGGGGACAAGCTGGTTGGGTCGGGCCCGGAAACGGAGCGCGAAGGCCTGGTCCTCGGGCGACACCGGCACCACGCGATAAACCGTCAGCATGGCCTCGGCTTTGGCAGGCGTCAGCCGCAAGAAGTGGTTGCCGTCTTCGTGTTGCCTCGACACGCCCGCGGGCATCGGCCAGTCGTCGGGCTGGCCATCGCCGCTGGTGTCGGTCTCGAAATCGCCGTTCGACAGGCGATCGGCCCAGGCGCCGCTGGGCTGGAGCAGTCCCCCCAGGGCCAGCAGCAGGCTCAGCCCCACGACACGGCACAACGGATTCTCAATCATCAGCATCGGCAAGCTCATCGCGAAACCAAGTGTCCACAGGATCAGGCCGGGCGCCCCGAGCGGGGTCGGTGGGCGGCTCGACTCAACAACCGCTTGAGGATAACCCACGCGACCAAGCCCCGAAAGCCGGCCGCCGGGCCGCTGGGCCTTGCCGGCCGGGTTGAGAACCGCCCTGGGGCATGGTTTACTGGCGGCTTTGCCCCGTCGCGACGCAGGCCGACTGCGTAGCGACCGCCCAACGAGCCCCGTGAGAGCATCGCCCCATGCCACGACAATCGAGCGACCACCCGACTTGGCTGCGAGCCGTCGTTCTGGCCTGGGGATGCCTTTTGGCGTGGTGTGGCGGAGCCTGGGCCCAGGATGCCACGCTCGCGGTGGCCGACGCCCGGGGAACGCGGCCCAATATCATTTTCTTGATGGCCGACGATCTTGGCTATGGCGACCTGGGCTGTTACGGCCAGCAGGAGATTCAGACGCCCCATGTCGATCGGCTAGCCAGCGAGGGGCTCAAGTTTTCGGATGTCTACGCGGGTTCGACCATCTGCGCCCCGGCCCGTAGCGTGCTGATGACGGGTCGGCACACCGGCCGGACGACCGTGCGTGGCAACTTTGGTCAGGGTGGCGTCCGCGGTCTGGGTGGCGGATCGGGGCGGGTTCCGTTGCGGGCCGAGGATCTGACGGTGGCCGAGGTCCTGAAACAGGCCGGCTATGTGACGGCGATGACCGGCAAGTGGGGCCTCGGCGAACCCGGCACCACCGGCGAGCCGCATCGCCAGGGCTTCGACCATTTCTTTGGCTTTCTCAATCAGCGGCGGGCCCACTCCTACTATCCCGAGTTCATCTGGCACAACACCGAGAAGCACCCGCTGCCGGGCAACACCGGCGGTCGCCGCGAGCAGTACGTTCACGACCTGTTCACCGACTTTGCCCTGGATTTTCTTCGCGAACACGGGCCGGCCTCGGCCGACGGCGAACGGCCCTTCTTTCTGTATTTGCCTTACACCGTACCGCACAGCCGCTACGAGATTCCCAGCGTCGAGCCGTATACCGATAAGCCCTGGAAGCAAGACGAAAAGGTGCATGCGGCGATGGTCACCCGACTGGATCGCGACCTGGGGCGGATCATGGCCCTGCTTCAGGAATTGAAGATCGACGAGCGGACCCTCGTGTTCTTCTGCTCCGACAACGGTGCCGCCCAGCGGTGGACCAGCCGATTCGATAGCAGTGGGCCCCTGCGGGGTCGGAAGCGCGACCTGTACGAAGGCGGCTTGCGGACGCCAATGGTCGTCCGTTGGCCGGGGCGGGTGCCGGCGGATCGCGACAGCGCGGCCCCCTGGTACTTTGCCGATGTGTTGCCCACGCTGGCCGAACTGGCCGGGGCCGAGATTCCCGAAGACATCGACGGCGTGAGCGTCCTGCCCGCCTTGCTGACCGGCCAACAGGACGAACTGGCCCAGCGGCCGATGTACTGGGAGTACTTTGAAGGGGGCTTCCAGCAAGCCGCCCGGCTTGGCAACTTCAAGGCCGTGCGACCGCGGCGGGGTGGGCCGATCGAACTGTACGACCTGGCCCAGGACATCGGCGAAACCAGCGACATCGCCGAAGCGCATCCCGAGCAGGTCGCCTGGTTCGCCCGGTACTTTGAAGAAGCCCGCATCGAGTCGCCCCACTGGCCACTGCCCGAGTGAGGCAAACGGACGCTCCCGCTATCTGCGCAACTCTTCACAAGCAATTCGTGGCACTGGTGGCTTGTCCACCAGTGTGTGGCTACGTCGGAAAGTGCCGCCTTCGTTGCGTCAGGTCGATAGG
>JBJHDE010000286.1:0-7164 GCA_050486385.1 Planctomycetales bacterium
GCGTGTACGACTCGAATCAGCAGCTCGATGACGGATGGCTTACGATAAGTGAGAGCACGCCCTAGTCGGCCGTCCGCTACGTCGGGATGTAAGTCGATGTCCGCGAAACAAACGACCAGCGGGTTGAAACGACGTCTGAAGGAAGTCGCGCGAGGCTTCCGTAGCGCTCAGGCCATGCCCGTACTGATCCCTGCGCAATACGAATAACGAAAATTGTGGCACTGGTGGCTTGTCCACCAGTGTGTGGCTCAGTCGGACAGGGCCGTCCAGGTTGCTGCTGTTCGCTGGGTTACGAAGGGCCTGCACTCGAAGAATAGCAGGCGTTATCAAACACTGGTGGACAAGCCGCCAGTGCCACAAGCCAAGCTGCCCACTGAGTTTGATCCGGCGTTGAGAGGTTTCTCTCGATCCACTCGGACTCGGTTGGGGCCCACTCGTGACAAGTTTTCAAGGTTCAGGGACAGCAGTTGACACCCCGAGCGTGACCAACATGGCCAATTCGGTTCCCAAAGAAGTGATCGTCGAACTGCTCAGCGAGTTCGTGCGGTCGACCGAAATATACGGCACACACCTGGTGCCAGTCATTCGTGGCAGTTTTCTGCTGCAACACTGGTTTGGCAAACAGGCTCGCCCGGTGGCCGATCTGGACTTGGAATGTTTTGTGCGCTCGTCAACACGGCATGAGCGTTCAGATGACGAAAGCCCTGGACAAACTGGCGAAATCTATACCTTGGCTGACCTGGGAATGACCGTATGCCATATCAGCGTTCAGTCGTTGTACCAACAGGGGCGTTCGCCGTACGGTATCGCATTTCATGAAGCGGACGAGCACGACGCTGCCATGAACCTATGGACTTACGGCACTCCCGGCCAACGCTACATCGTAGGCTGGACCTGGCACACGTCGGAGTCGCCTGGGGGGTTGTTTCGTTCCCCTCGGGTGACTGAGTTGGAAGGCACGTTACAAATTGATATCGCCGCGGCGGGCGACTATCATTTGGACGAAATCTCCTGGTCACCGCTGACCCTCAAACCCAACTTGGGCCGGCAATTCATTTGCCCGGCCTATACTCAAGAAATGATGCTGGCAGCCAAGCTCTCGTGGTTGATTCGAGGGCTGTCTATTGACCCTTGGCAATCCACTGGGACGGGCTTGCTCATGAACTGCGAACCCAAGGATCTGTTTGACGCACACCTGCTGGTGACCCAAGGCACGCTTCGACCGCAGGAATTTCAGAAGGGCCTACTGGCCGTCTGCCGCGAGTCCGACCTGGATCACAGCGATTTGGATCGGCTGTTTGCGGTTCGGCAGTTGGCCGTGAACGATCGGGACTTTCCCCAATGGCCAGCGTTCGCCAGCGAGCACCTGAATCTGTTGACGAACACTCCCGCGAACATGTTGCGGACCATTGCCGAACGGATCGAACCCTTGTTGGGCGACTTCCATTGCCCCGAGGAGCGGGCCTTTCTGAAAGCGATCAAGAGTGACCACACCGACGAGGCGAGCTACCTGATCTACGCCGACTGGTTGGAAGAGCGGGACGTTCCGCGGAGTCGGTTTCTGCGAATGTTTGTCAATGCCTACTTTCACGAGCGAAGGCTAGCGCCCGAGGAGGCCCAACGCCTGCGGCAGGCCCTGAGCGAATCGCTGCGTTCAACCTCGCAGCCGTGGCTCTTGCAATTGTTAGGGGCGCAGCGACTCAGGGAAATTCGTGAACGCTGGGGAACCGCCAACCCGTGAGCCTCGCCAATCGCTCGCACACCCACCCGGCCTCAGGTGCCCCAGGTCCGCTCAATGAAGGTCGTGTCGACGCGACCTTCATTGAAGGCCGAGTGGCCCAGGATCTCTTGCAGCAAGCCAATGGTGGTCTTGATGCCACCGATGTGGAACTCGCGGAGCGCGCGGCGGGCACAGGCGATGGCCTCGTCGCGGGTGGGTTGAAAGACGATCAGCTTGCCGACCATCGAGTCGTAGTGCGGCGGCACGCGGTAACCGGCATGGATGTGGCTATCGAATCGCACGCCCAGCCCGCCGGGGATGAACAACTCGTCGATGAGACCCGGCGAGGGCCGAAAGCCGTTCTCGGGGTCTTCGGCGTTGATGCGGCACTCGATGGCCACGCCCCGCGGGACAATGTCCTCCTGAGCAAAGCCCAGGGGCTCGCCCGCCGCCACGCGAATTTGTTGCTTGATCAAATCGACCCCGGTCACCTGTTCGGTCACGGGGTGCTCGACCTGGATCCGGGCGTTGACCTCGATGAAGTAGAAGTTCTGTTGCTCGTCGAGCAGAAACTCGACCGTCCCGGCGTTGTGGTAGCCCGCCGCCCGGCACAGCCGCACGGCCGAGGAGCAGATCTCCTGGCGGAGTTCTTCGCTGATTGTCGGAGCGGGGCTCTCTTCAATCAGCTTCTGGTGACGCCGCTGCATGGTGCAATCCCGCTCGAACAGATGCACCAGGTTGCCGTGCTTATCGCCGATGATCTGGACTTCGATGTGGCGGGGCCGTTCGACGAGCCGTTCCAGATACACGCTGGGGTCGCCAAAGGCGGCTTCGGCCTCGTTGCGGGCCTGGCTCAGAGCGCTTTGCAGGGTCAAGTCGTTGCTGGCGATCCGCATGCCCCGACCACCGCCACCGGCGCTGGCCTTGATGAGCACGGGAAAGCCAATCTCGTGGGCCACCTTGAGGGCCTGGGCTTCCTCGCTGACCAGCCCATCGCTGCCGGGCACCAGCGGCACGCCGGCCTCGCGAGCAATTTTTTTGGCCTCGTTCTTGTCGCCCAGGCGTCGCATGGCCTCGTGCGGCGGACCGATGAACTCGATCTTGCAGTCGCGGCAGACTTCGGCGAAGTGGGCGTTCTCGGCCAAAAACCCATAGCCGGGATGGATCGCCTCGACGTTGCCAATCTCGGCGGCGGCAATGATCTGCCGAATGGAAAGATAGCTGTCGGTGCTCCGCGCGGGCCCGACGCACACGGCCTCGTCGGCCAGATCGAGGTAGCGGCTACCGCGGTCGCCCTCGCTGTAGATGGCCACCGTCTCGATACCCATCTCGCGGCAGGCCCGCATGATTCGCAGGGCAATCTCACCGCGATTGGCAATCAGAATCCGCTTGAACATCGCGTTGCTGGGTTGGGCAAAGGGAACCGGCCGCCGAGGGTTGTGCTAGGGCTGGAACGGGCCCAGCGCGGATCGAGGGGGCCGCGGAATCACGAGCCAGCCGCCGGGCGTTCGATCACCCGCGGGGATCGAGCCGGAACAGGGGTTGATTGAACTCGACGGCCGCGCCGTTTTCGGCCAGCAGGGCCACCACCTTGCCGGTGGTCTCGGCGGGGATCTCGTTGAAGACCTTCATCGCCTCGATGATGCACACAATCGTATCGGGCCCCACCTGGTCGCCGACCTTCACAAACTGGGGCTGGCCCGGTTTGGGCGACAGGTAAAAGGTGCCCACCATCGGCGAGCGGATCAGCACCGTGGCGTCTTCCGCCGGGGGTGCCGCCGCCGCGGCCACTTGACCCGTGCTCGCGGGACTCGCCGGAGCCGGTGCCATGGGCAAACTAACCGGAGCCGGCGCGGGAGCCATCGGCAGGCTGCCACGGCGGAGACGCAACCGCTCGCTGCCGCGCCGCATCTCGACTTCGCTCAGATCGTGCTCGGCCATTAACTCGACCAGCAGGCGAAAGTTCTCAAGCTGGAAAATATCCCCTGAATCGCTCTTGGGCGTGGACATGGGCGCTCTGCTCAACCGGGGCTCAGGCGTGTTCCGCTCTCTGGGGGACGGCGGGCAACCAAGGCATGCACCGCGCGAAGCGAACCATAACACAAGCCAAGGACCTTGGGGAGGGCGTCCCCAAGGGTCCCAGCGAGGTTTCGCTTCGACCTGCCTGCCACCAAAAATGACCGTATTTGCCAGCAAAAAGCCGCCAATTGCGCAAGCTAGCGCTACCCATTCTTAACGCTGCTAACACTTTCATGGCCAAATGAGACCACGAATACGCCTTGAGAAGGGATCGGTCCTCACCAAGAGATGGGTGAATCGGGGGTATTTGGCCCCGTGAAGACCGCTTTAGGCGAACTAGGCAGAGTTCGGCACGGCGGTTGCTCCTAAGTCCTTTGCGTACCTCTCTTCCTTCTTATCGACGCCCGTTCTGGGTGATTGTCATGATCGAGACTCATGCGCTGCATGTTCCGCCCGAGTTGTTTGCCGACGTTCAACGCTCAGCCGTCCGCCAGGTGCTGGTGATGGCCGAAAACGAAGTCGCTGGCCGGGCGTTGCTGGATTTGCTGGCCGAGACGGGGCAGCAGGGCTATTTGGCCCGCGATGCCTCGGAGGCCGCCCGGCTGGTCGCCCAGAATCGCCATCTCGACTTGGCGATTGTGCAGGCCCAAGGGCCCAGTCTCGACCTGTGGTGGCTGTTGGATGGGCTGCTGCAACTGCGACCGCACCTGACGGTCGTCAGCGCCTTTGATGACGCCGAGCCCCTCAATCACGGGGTGGAGCTGCCGATCGACTTGGCTCTGTCGCCCGGCTGGGACATCTGCGAGCTGTTCGCCCGACTTCCCGAACCCGCATCCGCGGGGCGTGCGGCGGCGGCGGCTTTCCTGGCCCATAGGTAAGGGCGGGTGGCTCAAAGTGCCCGGCAGACCACGCACTTCAGATACTCGGTCTCCAGGCAGGTCGCGCTCACCGGGTGATCGGCCGAGGCCCCGCGCTGCTCGATAATTTGCAGCGGCCGGCGCGTGCGTTGCGAGACCCCAGCCAGCATCGCCAGCATGTCCTCGCGGAGTACATGCCCCGAACAGCTCGACGTGACCAGCACCCCGCCGGGTTCCAGCAAATCGACCGCCATCCGGTTGATGCGGTGATACGCCCGCAGGGCATCGTCCACCCGGGCGCGGTTGCGGGCGAACTTGGGCGGATCGAGGATCACCAGCCCAAAGCGTTCGCGCGTGGTGACCAGGCTGTTGAGGGCATCGAAGGCGTCGGCCGTCTGGAAGCTGACGTGCTGCAGGCTGTTGAGTTGGGCATTGGCTCGGGCCAGCCGCACGGCCTTCTCGCTGCTATCCACGCCCAGCACCTCGCGGGCGCCACCATGGTGCAGGGCATTCAGGGCGAAGCCGCCACTGTAGCAGAACACGTCCAGTACCCGGCGATCCTTGGCGTAGGCGGCGGCGGCCAGGCGGTTGTCGCGCTGATCGAGGTAGAAGCCGGTCTTCTGCCCGGTGCCCAGATCCACGCCGTAGCGGAGCCCATGCTCGGTGATGAAGACGGGCCCGTCGGAGGGTTCGCCCGCCACCAAGCCATCAATCAGCCGCAGGCCCTCGTTTTGCGAGACGCCTTTCTCGGTCCGCACGTAAATGCCACGCGGCTGCAATCGCCGCTGCAACAACTCCAGCACCCAAGGCATGCGTCGCGCGACCCCCAACGAGGTGACCTGCACGGCCAGCCACTCGCCGTAGCGATCCACCACCAGGCCGCTCAGGCCGTCGCTCTCGCTGAAGACCAGCCGCGCCCCGCCCTCGGCGGCAGCCAACAGCCCAAGTTGCTCGCGCCAGGCGATGGCCGCTTCCAGCCGGCGGGCGAAAAAGCTCTCGTCCAGCGCTTCGCCGGCATCCCAGGTGTACAGCCGCAGGCGAATCTGGCTCTGACTGTTGAACAGGCCGCGGGCCAAGAACCGCCCCTGCGGATCGACCAGGTCGACCACATCGCCGTCTTGGGGCGTGCCCTCGATGCGGCCAATCGCCTTGTCCAGCACCCAGGGATGCCGGGCGACAAAGGGTTTCACCCGCCCGGGGCGGACAAATGCCTGGGCCACCGGATCGACAAGGGGGTCTTCGGGCGCCGCGGCAATGGCCGCCAGGGCCTCGCTGGCCAGCGGTCCAGCCTCGGCGGGCGCCTCGTCGGGGGCGTGATCCTCGGACTCGGGGTCCGGGTAGGAAAGGTCGTCGGATTCGTCAGGAGTCATCAGTTGGTGGGCGAGCGATCGGCGCGGTCAACGCCTTCGATGTAGCGACGGAGACGTTCGTTCTCGTCGGTGATGTGACGGAAGGTCGCGCTGCCGAGGATTTTGTCACCGGTTTCGTATTGCCACAGTTCACTGCCCGAGTGTGCATCGAGGGCATAGAAGTTGCCATCGCTTGAGCCGATGTAGATGCGGTCGTTGACGATCAGGGGCGGCGCTTCGACGGGGCCTTGGGTGGCGAACGCCCAAACCTTGTCACCGGTTGCCAGGTCGATGGCATAGACGTGCTTGTCATCCGAGCCGATGTATGCCCGGCCGTGCCCGATCACGGCACTGGACTTGACCGCCTCATTGGTGGTGAACGTCCATGCCAAGGTCAAACTGTCGGACAGCCGATCATCGGCGATGCCCTGGAAGAACGTGTTACCGCGATAGACGGGCCACGATGGCAGGCTGGTTGCTTCGTCAGTCGCTTCGCCAGTCGCATCGCCGGCCGCTTCATCGGCCGGGTCGCCATCATGCGTTTGCGCCTCCTCGGCAACCGTCTCGGCAGTCGGCTGGATGTCGTCTACCCCGTCGCCGCAGCCATAAAGCATCACAGCGAGCGCGAGCAACAGGATCGGCATCAGCGGCCAAGGCGTTCCGGCGAGATTGGAGGGGCGATAGATGCTCATGTTGGACTATAGGCAGCTTCGTAGAGTTGAGCGAAATGTTCGGCCCTGATGGGGCGGGGGTTGAATTGGGCGGTCCATTGGCCGGCGGCTTCCTCGGCCATGAGCTTGATCGCGCTGCGATCGACATCGCAGGCCGCCAGCGAACGGGGCACATCGGCGGCGTCGAGCAACCGACGCACGCAGGCGATCAATGCTTTGACCGCGCCGCGCACATCATCGCGATCGTTCACCAGGTTTGCCGTCCACGCGAGGTCCGCGTATTGTCGGGCAATCGCCGCGTGCGCGTTGTTACGGGTGTGATCGTTCTCGTCGCCAAGGTCGGCTGTATCGTTCTGCTCATGGGTTGTCAGCCCGGCATTGAATGCGATGACGTGCGGCAGCATGATGCCCACGGCCCAACCATGGACGACGCCGAAGTGCGCGGTGAGTGGGTTGGCCGCCGAGTGGGCGGCACCGAGCATGGCATTTTCGATGGCGGTGCCGCCAAACGCCGCACCGAGCAGCATCGCGCCGCGAGCGTCGAGGTC
>JBJHDE010000287.1:0-7164 GCA_050486385.1 Planctomycetales bacterium
TCATGGGCTACGCCCGCGAGCAGGCCAACCTCGCCCAGGCCGCGATCGCCGCGGGCGAGGAGCCCACTGAGCTTCAGGAAGCCATGCTCGAAACCTGGAGTGAAATACGCTCGGGATTCCAGCCGAGCGCCGAGGACATCGAGCGCACCGCGGAGATCTACCACGGCGGGGGCAGAGAGCTCTTCCTCCACCGCGCCGCGATGAGCGCGCAGATGCAGACCATCTACCTGCTCATCTGGGGGGCTCTGGCGCGCCGGCGGACTCATGCTCATCGGCATGGGCCTCTACAAGCTCGGCATCCTCACAGGGGAGCGATCGAGACGCTTCTACGTGCGGCTGATGGTCATCGGATACGTGCTCGGACTGCCCATCGTCGCGATGGGCGCCCTGCGCATGTTCCGCAACGACTTCGATCCGGTCAGCCTCTTCTCGATCGACATGCAGATCAATTACGTGGGCAGCATCCCCGTCATGCTCGGCCATGTCGGCCTCATCATGCTGCTGCACCAGGCCGGCGCCTGGAAAGCGCTCTTCCAGCGCCTCCAAGCCGTCGGGCGCACCGCCTTCTCCAACTACATCCTCCAGTCCCTCATCTGCTCGACGATCTTCTACGGCTACGGCCTCTCCCAGTGGGGCAAGCTCAACCGCGCCGAACTCATGCTCGTTGTTCTGGGCGTCTGGATCCTCCAGCTCCTGATCAGCCCCCTCTGGCTCGCCCGGTTCCACTACGGCCCACTCGAATGGGCATGGAGAACGCTCTCCTACGGCTCACGTCCTCCCTTCCGACGCCGCGCGTCAGTGACGGACCCTTCTTGATCCGGCCCGTCAAATTGGGAGGAATCGGCGCTTCCGGCAAACGCCGCGGTCGAAGTCGGCTTGTTTTTCGTCGAGGGTTCGACATCGCCCCGGAGCGGTTTTACACTCCCTACCGCTCCCGGAGATACACCGAATGACACCCAGCTTCGCCGCACTCTGCTCCGACTTCTATGTGAACAGCAAGCTCTCGGTGAAGATGGACCTCCCCTCGGAGCGCGAGACCATCCTCCAGTTCTTCGAGCGGGTGCGCAAGGAAGCCCCACTCATGCGGCGTTTCCGCCGCTTTCGGGGAGAGCTCGCCCTGGAGTCTCCCGAGCAGGAGGGGCGCAACCAGTGGGTCGCCCTGCGCCGAACCAGCGTCCGCGCCGGCTCGGTCAACCCCGAATCCCTCGAAGAGGCCCACCGCCTGCACCGCATGGTCACGCGCATCGCGCCCTTCTACCTGAGCATCAACCCCCTCGACATCGACTCGCTCGAGGTGCTCTACGGCTTCGACCTCGAGGCCCAGGGCAACCACAACGCCATCGTCTACGAGACCCTCTTCGCCGACTCCCCCCTCGCCCGCATCCTCGATCCCGACGCAGCCTATCCCGGCGCTCAGCCCATCGACCTCCAACCCTTCCTCGGCGTCGCCCTCAGCGATCGCTGCGACATCCAGGCCTTCTTCGAGATCAAGACCCGCACCACGCCCCGCCAGGTCCGCACCGGCGACGAATTCGGCGAGATCTACGATCACCACGCCGTCGAGTTCGAGTACCCCGACGGCTCGCGGATGATCAGCTACTGCCGCCACATCAAGGGTTGCTGGAACTCCGTCAGCGAGCACGGTCACGGCACCAAGGGCCGTATCGACTTCGGTGGCCGTCCCACCATCTACGGCCCCGACGGCAAGGTCGTGTGGCGGTTCAGCGGTTCGGGCAATAACCCCTACCAAACCGAGCACGACAACCTGTTTGCCGCCATCCGGGCCGGCGAAGCCGCTGGCTTCAACGAAGGCGAGTACGGTGCCACCAGCACCATGACCAGCATTCTGGGCCGGATGTGTACCTACAGCGGTCAGCGGATCTCCTGGGACGATGCGATCAACTCCGACATCGATCTGGCCCGCACCGACAAACTGTCGGGCCTGGCCGAGTACACCTCCTTCGACCAGATGCCGCCCGCTCCCAAGATCGCCACGCCGGGCGTGACCCGCACGGTCTGACGGCCCTGGCCCTTGGGCTGAGCCAATCCACCAGCCGGCCGTGTTCCGTTGTGGGGCGCGGCCGGCTGGTTGCATTCCGGTCCCCGGCACGATTTCACCCCGCCGTGGGCTTGAACTAAGATGCTCTCATGCCCGGAAATTTGTGAGGACACACCATGCCCCCCCCAGACGTGCAATCGAGCAAGTGGATCGAGGGCCTCGGCCCCCAGCAGCCGTTGTCTCAGGCGGCCCGCCGTGTGCTCGACGAGCGTTTGGGCACCGTCCTGCGATTGCTGCCCATCGCCGCACGCGGCCGCATCGAGCCGGTTCGGGCCGTCCACCAACTCCGCGTTTCCACCCGTCGGGCGATGGCCGCTCTGGAGATGTTCCACGATCTGCTGCCCGTCAAGCGGGGTCGCCGGATCCGCAAGCAACTCAAAGCAATTCGCCGAGCGGCCGGCGATGCCCGCGACTTGGACGTCCTGCTGACACGCTGGACCACCCAGGCCGGGCCCACCCCCGACGAGCCCTGGCGGCTGCTGATTGACGAAGCCACCCGCCGCCGCCGTGCCGCCCAAAAGCCCTTGCGGGCGATGCGGAAACAGGCCAAACAGGCCGGTTTGAAACCCAAGATGCGATGGCTGATCAGCCGCACGGGCTGGCCCCGGTCCGCTGGAAACGAACCCAGTTTTGCCGAGGCGGGGCGTCAACGTGTGGCACCCGCCATCGAAGCCTTGGCCGCCGCCGAGCCCTTGGACGTCGAGGACCTCGCGGGCTGGCACGCGATGCGGATTGAAGGCAAGCGGCTCCGCTATGCCATGGAGATTTTCGCCCAGGGCTTTGACGCCAGCTTCCGCGAAGAGCTGTATCCCCAAGTCGAGGAACTCCAGGAGCAACTCGGCCGGATCAACGATCACGTCACGGCCCGAGACTTGCTTGAGTCGTGGCGATCCGCCCCGTTGGCCCCCGAGGCCCGGGCACGCATTGACGAGCTGATCGAAGCCGAAGTCCGCCAATTGGCCGAAGCCCGGGCCAGTTTTCATGCCTGGTGGACCCCTGCCGTCCGCGACGTTCTGTTCGCCAACCTCCGCGACAGCGTGGCCGAAGAAACCAAAAGTGACAGCTCCTCCACATCCTGCCCCGGATAAATCCAAAATTCACAATCGCTTCACCGTGGGTTCACTCCAGGTGCGTATGGTCCCTAGGCAAGCCCTCTGGTCCACGATGCGACCCTGGGGGGTGCCCCGACGAGCGAGCCTGTGATGCCGTTCTCTGCTGAGCCCTTGGGCTCACGGTGTGACCTTCATATCCACTCCCGCCACTCCGATCGGCCGCAGGAATGGATCCTGCGTCGGCTGGGCGCTCCCGAAAGCTTTGTCGATCCCCACGACTTGTACGATCGCTGCCGCGATCGCGGGATGGACTTTGTCACCATCACCGATCGCAACTCGATCCGCGGGTGTCTGGAAATCGCCGACCGGCCGGGGGTGTTTCTCTCCTCGGAGGTCACGGCCTACTTTCCCGAGAACCGCGCCAAGGTGCACCTCCTGGTCTGGGGCGTCACGCCCGAAAGCTTCGACGAGATCCTGCGGCTCCGCGAGAACATCGTCGACCTGGCCGACTACCTGGCGGCCCAAAACATCCCCGCGGCGGTGGCCCATGCCTTGGATCGCCCCAATGGCCGACTCACCGTCGCCCAGTTTGAACAATTGTTGTTGCTCTTCAAACGATTTGAATTGGTCAACGGCAGCCGCGACGACCGCAACACGGCGATTCTGAAGGCGGTGCTCGCGGAGCTGACGCCCTCATTGATGCTCGAACTGGCCGAACGGCATAACCTGGCGCCGCGGGGCGATGAACCCTGGCGAAAGTGGGTCACCGGCGGCAGCGACGACCATGCCGGCCCCTATGCGGCGGCCGCCTGGACCGAGACTCGGCGGGTCGAAAATGTCGAGGAGTTTTTGGACTGCCTGCGGCGGGGACAACACACCGCCGGCGGCGCAAGCGGCAACAGTTTACGACTGGCCCACAGTTTTTATGTGCTGCTGCTTGAGTATTATCAAAGCCGGCTGACCCGCGGCACCCGCCGCGATCTGGTGGGCGAGCTGCTCAAGCGACTGTTGCAGCGTCCCGAGCCCCAGCCCGCGCCCACGGTGCTGGGTTCGGCCTGGGGTTATGTTAAGCGGCTGGCAGTCGATTATCACACCGCCGCGCTGAGTTCAGCCGAGCGGATGTTGGTCGAGGAGTTTGCCGCTCTGTTTGCCGATGACGCCCGCCCCGGCGGTTCAACGGCTAGTCTGCCCGACGACCAGCGCACCTTTCACCTGGCCAGCCGGATTGCCGATCAACTCAGCTACACGTTCTTTCGCGACTTCGTGGGCCAGGTGAGCCGCGGGCGCTTGCTGGAAAGCCTGCAAGCCTTTCTTTCGCTGGCTCCCGTGGCCCTGGCGGTGGCGCCCTACCTGGCGGCCTTTCACAGTCAGCATCGTGACGAAGCGTTCCGTCGCGATGTGGCTCGCCGCTTTGCCCTGGCCCGCCGCTATGCCCGTAAGACCGGCCGTCGCGCGTGGGTGACCGATACCTTGGGCGACCTGAACGGCGTGAGCCACACGATTCGTACCCTGGCCGGACTCGCCCACGGGACCGAACGTGAACTGGTGGTCGTGACCTGTTTGGACGACGCCCCCGAGGTCGCGTTTCCACTCAAGAACTTCGTGCCGATCGGGACATTTCCCCTGCCCGAGTATGAACACCAGACCCTGGCCTGCCCGCCGATCCTGGAGTTTATTGAATACTTTGAACGCGAACAGTTCGACGAGGTCATCATCTCCACGCCCGGCCCCTAGGGCGTACTGGCCCTGATGGCCGCCAAGCTGTTGGGCCTGCCGACCACGTCGATCTATCACACCGACTTTCCCCGATACGTGGCCAATCTGACCGAGGATCCGCTGCTGGAGCAGATCACCTGGCAGATGATGCTGTGGTTCTATCGGCGGACCGATACGGTGTTCGCACCCAGCCTGGCCTATCGCGACGAACTGATTCAACGCGGGCTGCCGGCCGATCGGCTCCGCGTGATGCGGCGGGGCATCGATCACACGCTGTTCACGCCCGACCGTCGCGATCCGACGTTCTTCGACCGCTGGTTCACTCTCGCGGGTGAGGCCACTGCACCCACCGCGGAACGGCCGTTGGTATTTTTATATGTGGGGCGCATTTCTAAAGAGAAGCGACTCGACGATTTGCTCGATGCCTTTCTCACACTTCCCGAGGATCCCCGCCGCCCGCTGCGTTTGGTGCTGGTGGGCGATGGTCCCCATCGTGGCAATCTGGAGCGTCGTGCCGCTGGCGATTCTCGCATCGCACTAACTGGTGTGCTGCGTGGCGAGGCGTTGGCCACCGCCTACGCCTCGGCCGATGTGTTTGTCTTCCCCAGCACGACCGACACGTTTGGCAACGTGGTGCTCGAAGCCCAAGCCGCTGGCCTGCCGGCGATCGTCAGCCATCGCGGCGGGCCTCAAGAGATCGTCCGGCGGATGGACTCGGGCGTCGTCGTCGATGTCGATCAACCCGGGCGGCTGGCCGCGGCCATGAGCGGGCTGGCTCACGATCCCGCACGGCGATTGGAATTGCGACAACGTGCCCTGCGGAACGCCCAATCCGCCACATGGGCCACCGCGCTCGATGCCCTGTGGAACAAGACCAGCGACGAACCACAACGCCCGGCCCTCCCGCCCACGCCCGCCGTGGCGGTGGGGCTGGGAGGCACGCTCGACTGATCCCCACGGTCGAGGCGGTGCTTCAACGACAACGCCATGACTGTCGCACCGCGGGCCGCCGGCCATCCGCCCGGCAAGCGGCTCAGTCCACGCCCACCGGTTGCGGCGGCGTGTTGGCTTCGGCTTCGACCGTCATACTCATGGGAGCCAACGTCGGCTCGTTGCCTGCCTGATCGGCCTGGGCTTCAGGCTCGGCCTGCTCAACCGCATGCACCGGCAGGGTGCCGTCGGCCGGCGTGATCCGCACCTGGCGGGCGTTGTCGCCATCGCGGAGAATCAGCACGGGCTGGCCTTCGGCATCCACGGCCAGCACCGCTCGCTGGCGGCCTTCCTGGTCAAACAGGGCCAAATCGCTTTCTTCCGGGCTGGCCAACAGCACCACCCGCGAACGGCCCTCGGCATCGCGAAGCACCAGGCTGGGCTCCTCGGCCGAGGCCGCCAACTTGGCCCGGGCCACGCCTTCGGCATCGGCCAACATCAGCGTCGCTTCGCCATTGTGGGTGGCCAGCGTCGCCCGCACCTGACCGCTGTTGTCTTTCAGCACCACCAGCGGTTGGCCGTTGTTCAGTCCGCTGAACTGCCGCGGGCGGCCGGTCAGGTCATAGAACACCAGGCCCGTCTCACTCTCGGTAGATCCCAGCACCGCCCGATTGCGGCCTTCGGTGTCGCGAATCACCAAGTAGGGATGATCCTCGCCGTTCATGCCCAGCACACTGCGGAGCGTGCCTTCGCGATCGAAGACGCTCAGTCGGGCGGTCTCGGCATCGCTGCGAAGCTCCATCCGGCGGTGGCCCTCTTCGTCGAACAGGCTGATCGACGGCCCGGTTTCGGTGACAATCACCCCGGCCCGCACCTGGCTCGAAGCGTCCATCAGGGCCAGGCCGGGGCCGGCTTCATGGCCTTCGCCACGCAGATCGCCGGGCGACTGCGCGCCGGGGCGGCCAAGGTCGCGATCCTGAGTTCGGCCTTCTACGGCTCGATCTCGGGCGTGGCGGCGGCGAACACGGCGACGACCGGCATGATCACCATTCCGGCGATGAAGCGCCTGGGCTACCCCCCGCAACTGGCCGCCGCGACCGAGGCCGTCGCCTCGACCGGCGGGCAGATCCTGCCCCCGGTGATGGGCGCGGGCATCTTCGTGATGGCCGAACTGGTGCGCGTTCCTTACACCGAAATCATGGTGGCGGCGCTGCTGCCGGCGATCCTGGTCTTTGTCGCGGCCTGGTTCGGTGTCCATGTCTACGCGCTCCGTTACAATCTGGCCGCGCTGCCCAAGTCGGCGCTGCCCGGCTGGTTGGCGGTGGCGAAATCGGTGCCCTTTTTCCTGCTTCCCTTCAGCATCCTGATCGGCACGCTGGCTTTCACAAGCTACACGCTGGCCTATGC
>JBJHDE010000288.1:0-7124 GCA_050486385.1 Planctomycetales bacterium
TGGTCTCGTTCGTGGGGGCGGCGGAGACCCACGACGTGCAGAAGCTGCAGCGCACGTTGTCGCTCCCGCAGGGGCTCCACGACCTGGATCTCGACCTGCTCCTGCTCGAGGAACTGCCCGAACCGCCGATCGTTCCCGCGGCCTCCGAGCCGGAGCCCGCCCCAATCGAACCCCCGCCCGAGCCGGCCGAGCCGCGCGTGATTCCCATGCCCAGCGTGGAGTTGCCGCGGGTCGACTACCGCGACGAACACGGCGATCCGATCGGTCCCATCGTCCCGGCGCGACCCAAGCGGGTGGCTGTTCCATTAGGGCTGCGTCCCAAGCCCAAACGCCCGCCAACGCCCAAGCCTCTGAATCGCCACATCAACGGCCACGCCGAACCCTGGCCCTGGCCCAGCAACGGACGGGCCTATCGGTAGGGCCGAGGAGAAGAGCGACACCGGCGATTCATCCAATCAGTTGGGGCCGCCCCATGCTTCGATTGGATTGCTTCCCAAAAAGGACCGTCATCGCTTGAAACGCCAGCGTTCGCCTGCCACACTGAATCCATTGATGGTTATTGATGGGTTCAGGAGCGTGCGATGGCGGATTCCCCCAGAATTTGGTGGTGCTTGGCGGCGGGCTTGCTGGTCGGTGTGGGGACGGTGACGGCGGCCGAGCCACGGCCGATTGACTTCAACCGCGATATCCGCCCGATCCTCTCGAACCACTGCTTTCACTGTCATGGGTTCGACCACGAGACCCGCGAGGCCGACCTGCGGCTGGATGTCCACGAAGCCGTGCTCGCCGATCGGGGCGGCTACGCCGCGGTGGTGCCGGGCGACGCCGAGGCCAGCGAGCTGATCAAGCGGGTCGTCAGCCAGGACGAGTTCGAGGTGATGCCGCCGGCCGAGGCCGACAAGGATCTGTTGCCCCAACAGATTGAGTTGCTCAAGCGGTGGGTCAACGAAGGGGCCGTCTGGGCCGAGCACTGGGCCTACGTTCCGCCCACGGCCCACGAAACGCCGACGGTCGACAACACCGACTGGCCGCGGAATTGGATCGACCACTTTGTTCTGGCCCGGCTGGAGAGCGAAGGGCTGGAGCCCTCGCCCGAGGCCGGCGGTGTGACGCTGGTCCGCCGCTTGAGCTTCGACCTGACGGGGTTGCCGCCAGCGCCTGAGTTGGTGGCCGAGTTTGTCAACGACCAGTCGCCCGAGGCTTACGAGCGGTTGGTCGATCGGCTGTTGGCTTCGGAGGCCTATGGCGAGCGGATGGCCATCGCCTGGCTGGACCTGGTCCGCTATGCCGACACGGTGGGCTATCACGGCGACCAGGATCACAACATCAGCCCCTATCGCGATTGGGTCATCGACGCTTTCAATCGCAATCTGCCTTTTGACCGCTTTACGGCCGAACAGTTGGCCGGCGACCTGCTGCCCGATGCCGACATCGATACGCAAATTGCTTCGGGCTACAACCGCCTGTTGCAGACCACGCATGAAGGCGGACTTCAGCCCAAAGAGTACCTGGCGATCTATCAGGCTGATCGGGTGCGGAACCTCTCGGCGGTGTGGATGGGAGCCACCGTTGGCTGTGCCGAGTGCCACGATCACAAGTACGATCCCTACTCGCTGACCGACTTCTACAAGCTGGGGGCCTTCTTCGCGGATATCGACGAGGCCCAGCATTTTCGGACCGGCACCAACGCGCTGCCCACGCGGCGGCCGCCCGAGATCGACGTTCACACCCGGCGCGAGCGCGATCGGCTGGCCGCTTTGGATGCCGAGATCCAGCGGCTTGAGCAGGCCCTGGCCCGTGCCAAGGCCGATGGCCAGGACGACGAAGCCCAGCGGCTGGGCGACTTGCTCAAAGAGCATCAGGCGGCTCGCAAAGCCTTGGACAAAGCCAAGCGGCTCACGATGGTCACTCAGGCCATTAAACCCCGCGAAATCCGCGTGCTACCCCGCGGCAACTGGCTGGACGATTCCGGCCCGGTCGTCGCGCCCGACGTGCCCGAGTTTCTGGGATCGCTGGCCAGCGAGGATCGTCGGCCAACCCGCCTGGACCTGGCCGGCTGGTTGACCGACCCACGGGAAGGCAGCGGCCTGCTGACCGCCCGCGTGATGGCCAATCGTTATTGGGCCTTGCTGTTTGGCGAGGGGCTGGCCCGCAACTTGGAAGATTTTGGCGGGCAAGGCACGCCGCCCAGTCACCCCGAGTTGCTGGATCGGTTGGCCGTCGCCTATGTCGAGAGCGGTTGGGATACCAAGGCGCTGCTCAAGCAGATTGTCATGAGCGCGACCTATCGCCAATCGAGCGATCCCCGACCGGAACTCCGCGAACGGGATCCGCTGAACATCCTGCTGGCCCGGCAACTACGGTTCCGTCTGCCGGCCGAGATGATCCGCGACAACGCCTTGGCGATCAGTGGGCTGTTGATTACCGAAGTGGGCGGAGCCAGTGTCAGGCCCTACCAGCCCGAGGGCTACTATCGGCATTTGAACTTTCCGAAGCGATCCTACAAGCATCACGACGATGTGCGTCAGTGGCGGCGGGGCGTGTATGTGCATTGGCAGCGGCAGTTTCTGCACCCCATGCTTAAAGCCTTCGATGCCCCCAGCCGTGAAGAATGCACCGCCCAACGCCCGCGATCCAACACTCCCATGGCGGCCCTGGTGCTGCTGAACGATCCGACCTTCGTGGAAGCCGCCCGCGTGTTGGCCGAGCGGACCCTCCGCGAAGCCGACGACGACGATGCCGCCCGCCTGGCCTTCATCACGACGGTGGCCCTGGGCCGCGATATGGACGACCAGGAGCGGGCGATCCTGGACCAGGTGCTGGCCAAGAATCGCACTCGCTACGCCCAGGACCAACCCGCGGCCCAGGCCCTGATTGCCGTCGGCCAGGCCCCCGTGGCCAAAGACCTTGACGCCCGCGAACTGGCCGCTTGGACGGCCGTGTGTCGGGTGATTCTCAATCTGACCGAAACCACGACCCGGAGTTAGTCTGTTATGGACCCGCACTCGCATGCGCATGCGCTTCGCCGCAGGACCTTCCTGGGGGCCACGGGCCTGGGTTTGGGTGGACTGGCCCTGGGCTCGCTGATGGCCCGCGACGCTTCGGCCACCGCGCCCGAGTCCACCCGCCCTCGGGCGTTGCCGCATCATCCGCCGAAGGTCAAGCGGGTCATCTTTCTGTGCATGGCCGGTGGCCCCAGCCACCTGGAGACCTTCGACTACAAGCCCAAGCTGGCCGAACTCGATGGCCAGCCGATGCCCACCAGCTTTACCGAAGGCCAGCCCATCGCCCAGCTTCAAGGCTCGGCGCTGAAGATTCAGGGGCCGCTGACCAAGTTCGGGCGTTACGGCAAAAGTGGCCAGGAGATCAGCGACTTCCTGCCCTTTCAGCAGAAGCTGGCCGACGACATCTGCGTGATTCGCTCGATGGTCACCGAGCAGATCAACCACGATCCGGCCCATACCTTCATGAACACCGGCACCGCCATCAGCGGACGCCCGAGCATGGGGGCCTGGGCGACCTACGGGCTGGGTAGCGAGAGCGACGACCTGCCGGGCTTTGTGGTGATGACCAGCGTGGGAGGACGCAACCCGCAACCGATTGCCAGCCGGCAATGGGGCGCGGGCTTTCTGCCCAGCCGCTTTCAAGGCGTGGAGTTCAACGCCAGCGGCGACCCGGTCAACTACCTGCGGAACCCTGCCGGCGTGGATCGCACCGCCCAGCGCGAGGTGCTGGACGCCGTCAACGCCCTGGATCGGCGTCGTAACCAGTCGCTGGGGTCCGCCGAGATTGAAGAACGGCTGGCCCAGTACGAAATGGCCTTCCGCATGCAGACCAGTGTGCCGGAGCTGATGGACCTGTCGAACGAATCGCCCGAGACCCTGGAGATGTACGGGGCCAAGCCGGGCGATGGCTCCTATGCCAGCAATTGCTTGCTGGCGCGGCGGCTGGTCGAGCGGGGCGTGCGGTTCGTGCATCTGTACCATCGCGGTTGGGACCACCACGGCGACCTGGTCAAGTACATGAACATTTGTTGCGGCCTGACCGATCGGCCGACCTGGGCCCTACTGACCGATCTGAAGCAGCGGGGCCTGTTGGAGGACACGCTGGTCATTTGGGGGGGCGAGTTCGGGCGAACTCCGATGTTCCAGGGTAAGGGCGGACCGGGTCGAGATCACCACATTAAGGGGTTCTCGATGTGGCTGGCCGGGGGTGGCGTCCGCCCTGGCACCAGTTTCGGGGCGACCGACGAGCTGGGCTACCATGCCGAAGAGAACCCGGTGCATGTGCGGGATTTGCACGCCACGATGCTGCATCTGCTGGGGATCGATCACCACCGCTTCAGCTTTCCCTATCAGGGTCTGGATATGCGGCTGACCGGGGTTGAGCCGGCTCGGGTGGTGCGAGAGATCCTTCTGTAACGGTTGGCGAAGCCTGGGCAACTTCCCCGGGAAATCCGTCCGAATGACTACTATGTAGAACTCGTTCGGATAAAGTAAAATCATCCTGTCGATGGGCCTGGGCGCTTTCCGCAGAGGCTCTTCGACTGGGGGGTTGCGCTTGGGGGGTTGCTTTGGGGGGTGGCGGGGGACAGGCCATCTCGGGATTGGAAGCGTCGCTGTCAAGCAAGTGCCGGGGCGAGAGCGTGCGCCCCGATGACGGCCGCAATGTGCGGCTCGCGAGTGGACGTTCACACACTGAATGAAGCGCGTTCTCGGCGGTGACCCGACTTGCGGGCCAGCGTGCGGAATGCCGACGTTGGGAGAAGCTGCATGTTCCCGTTTTACGGTTTCGGTCTGCTGCGGGCGATGCGAACCGCCTTCACCCACGGGTTTCGGCGGCGGCGGGTTGAACGGGCCCTGCATCGCACCGACCTGGTCTGCGAGCCCCTCGAGCCCCGCCTGGTGCTGGCCACCTTCGTGTGGACTGGAGCCGTCGATTCCGACTGGGCCAACGCCGACAACTGGCTGGATGAACTGGGCGGCAGCGTCGCCGAGGCGCCCGGCACCGGTGATACTGCCGTCTTCGACGACTGGAGCGGCGATGGGACGATTACCATCGACCCCAATCGTACCGTGGGCACGGTGATCGTGGGGGATGTCGATGACGACGGGCAGATGTTCTCTGGCACCATCACCTTTGTCGGCAGCAACCTCACGATCCAGGATGATTACCTTCAAACCGCCGGCACGGTTGTATTCAACGTTGGACTGGAAGCCGACCAACTGTTGGTCAAGAACGGTTCACTCACGGTCAATGGCGATTTAACGGTCTTCGGCACCACGCGGGTGGGTGTGAGCACGGAGGATATCGAGGCGACGACCGGCACCACCTACCTCGCGCTGGACGGAAATCTCACGGTCAATGGGGGTGCGGTCAGCCTTGGCAGCGGAAGTGGGCAGTTCGACGTGGGTGTCCGCGACACGGTGGCCTACACGGGATCCGGGCGTCCGCAGACCCGGGGCATCGTGGATTTTTCTGACGCCACGAGCGTGACCATCGATGTCCAGGACGTGCGGATTGGCCAGATTATTGGTAATGCCCCCGGCGAGGGCGAAGCCCGCGGCTTTGTGACGCTGAGCGCAAGTGGCACAAATATGGTGACGGCCGACACCTTCACCATGGGTGACTCGCCCAACCGTGGCAACGACGGGACGAGCACGCTGTTGCTGGGTGGACAGGTCAACACCCTGAACGTCAACGATCTTACGATTGCAGGCGAAAAGGCCAGCGCGACGGTCACGATGCAAAGCGGCGGTACGCTCAATCTGCAAGGTCGCGGCACGGGCACGACGGCCAATGTCGATCTGGGGTGGAATGTGTCCGGGGGCACGGGCATCGCCTCCGAGGGCCGGCTGAATCTCACCGGTGGCACGTTCAACGCCGCGATTGGTGCCCTGCGCATGGGCCAGCACGGCAGCGGTGCCGGCAATGGCCGCGGCTTTCTGACGATGGACGCCGGCACGGTGACCGTCGACACCATCTTTATGGGAAATGGTCCCTCGGGCAGCGCCTCGGGCCTGATCGTGCAACGCGGTGGCCAGATCACCGTGGCCAATGGAGTCAGCGACGGCACGGGCACCAGCCGCCTGCATGTGGTTAACGGAACCTTCACCGTTCAGGCCGGCGGCCTGTCGGTGGACGAGCTGCACATGGCGACCATTACCACGGCGGCCGGATTGACCGATCTGAATGCGGTCACTGGGGGGGCCGCGAATAGCTTTGTCACGGTCAACGGGGGTGCGGTCCGCATCGGCGGTGGCAGTGGCGAGCTAGAAATCGCCCGCCGCACCGTCACCCACGGCGGAAATTTCCGTGGCACGCTCAACCTTGCCGGCGCTAGCTCGGTGGTCATCAACGTCGACACCATCCGGCTCGGGACCGTGACCCCTCAGAGCGGCAATGCCGAAGGCCACATCCTGTTCTCGCAAGCTGGCACCAACACTGTCACGGCCAACCTGATCTTGATGGCCGATAGTCCCCAACCTGGGATGCAAAACCAGACCAGCACCATGGTGTTTGGCGCTGATGTCAACACCGTGAACGTCAACGAGTGGATCGTCGGTGGCCAGAAGAGCTTTGGCGTTGTCTCCTTGGAGACCGGCGGCGAGATGACCGTCCAGGGTCGCGGCGGTGAGGGCACCACCGCCTTGCTGCGGGTCGGTCGCAATGCCAATGCCGGCACGGGACTTCACACGACCGGCACCTTCGACATGCGGGGCGGCACGCTGAACGGGGCGTTCAGCGATATCGTGCTTGGTCAGCACCAAGCCGGGTCGGGCAGCAACATCGGCAGTGGCACCGGGATCTTCTGGTTCGAAGACGGCGAGATCACCGTCAATCGCTTGATCTTCGGTCAGAACGCGGGCGTCAAGTTTGGCGAGTTCCATCAACTCGGCGGCACGGTGACCGTGCTCAACGGCGTCAGCGGAAATGGCTCGAGCATCCTGAACATCGACAACGGCACGTTTACCGTGCTGGCCGGCGGGCTGTCGGTCGATAACCTGCGGGTCGGCTGGGGTGATACCTTCAACGGCAATGCCAATTTGATTGTCCAGGGCGGCGCCGTCCGCGTGGGCACCGGCAGCCAGAACTTCGATATCGCCCGCCGCACGGTCGATAAC
>JBJHDE010000289.1:0-7102 GCA_050486385.1 Planctomycetales bacterium
TTGATAATCCACGCTGGCGGCGGCCCCGTTGATCAGCCGCAAGGTATCGGAACCCGGCCCGCCGTCGAAATCGACCTGGGTGTTTGCGATCGGGTCGCCGCCGCTGTAGTCGACCGTCAGCCGATCGTCGCCGGCCAGGCCGTTGACTCCCACCGACGACAGCAGAGTGGCATCGCGGCGCAGGACTTCGACCTCGGGGCCACCGTTGGTTGAAAGCGTGACCACGACCTCGGTGCCGTCCAAGAAGATGCGGAACTCGTCGTCGTCGTTGGTGCCATCCAGGACCGGGGCGTCGGTGGCGATCAGGGCCAGGTCGTTGCCGCCGCCAATCGTGCCGGTGGCCGCATCGTAGGTGTAATCAATCCGGAACGGCTGGCCGTTGACGGTGATCGTCGCGCCCTGTTGCAGCGGCAAGCCGTTGATCCGCAAGAAGGTGTCGGTGATGTCGGCCAGCGAGAGATTATCGAGCAGCAGGAACACATCGCCCACGTCCGACACGAACAACGGGTCGATTTGCAGGTCCAGCGTGACGCTATTCAGCGCGATGGTATTGGCGGACGGATCGACAATGAACTGGCCGTAATCGCTGCCCGCGGTGGTGCCGGCCAGCGTGACCGTCAGCACCGTGCCGCTGGTGAACGCCAGGTCGCCGCTGACCTCGATGAACCCGGCGACAAAATCCAGCGACTCGAACGTCGTCGACGAGCTAATCGCCAGCGTCCCGCCGCCGGTCTTGGTGACCAGTTGATCGCCGGAATCGCTGAGATCCAGGGCAAACAGGGTCAGCGTCCGCCCGGTCTCGACATCAAACACGCGGTTGCTGCCGGGCGTATCGTCGACCAGGGTGAACGTCACGTTGGTATTCGTGGCGTCCTGGCCGCTGAGGTTGCCGACCGTGCCATCGGCAAAGAAGTAGTTCGCCTCGCCAATCCCACGGGACATGGAACCAAACTGAAACGTCCCGCCCAGGTGCTGGATGGTTCCGATGGTGTTTTGCGGATTACTGCTGGTCCCGCTGGTGCTGGCTTGGCCCAGGATCACCGTGTTGGCCTGGATCAAGCCCGCCTCGAAAATCAGCGTGCCATTACCCGAGCCAGTGCCCTGACCATGGCTGCCCAGCCGCAGCAGATTGAGCTGTGCCAGGAAGGTGCCGCCCGACAAATCGAGCACGCCCACGGTGTTGTTGGCGGTGCTGGAATTGTTGTGGGCGATCAGCAGATCGGTCAACGCTCCCGTGCGGCCGCTGAGATCGAGCGTTCCGCCGGCCGCCATGGTCACCGTGCCGCGGGCCTTGCGGCCGCCGATGGTGAAGGTATCGGCGTTCACCGTGTTCATCTGGCTGCCGAAGGTGAGGCTGCTGCCCGGGGTGCTGTCGTTGCCGGCGGCGGGCGAATCGCTGACCGTGATTGTGGTGGCCGTGATCGTGTTGTCACCGGTGGCGCTCAGCAGCACGTCGCCCCGCACGCTGCCGCCAGAGCCCTGCGTGATGGTACCAATACGGAACTGCCCGACGTTGATGACCACGCTGTCGGCCGCCGAAAAATCGACCAGGCCGACGGCGTTGTTATTGTTGTTGGCGGTGCGACGGCCCACATCCATGTCGAGCGTGCCCTGCCCGACCCGCACATCGCCGCCCAGAACCAGCAGCGCGGCGTTCGCCGCGGCGCTGTTCGAGAAGCCCACCCGCAGTTCATCGATTTCAAACCCGCCGGTCAGCACAGTAAATGTGCCGTTGTCCAGGAGCAAGCGGCTCACACCGGTGCCATCGCTGACGCCATTGGCCACCGTGATGCTGCCGCCCCGTTGCAAAATCTGGCCCGAGGTGCTGCCCGCGGGCCCATTGCCAATGAACACCGTGTCGATGGTGACCGTGCCGGCGTCCATGGTCAAAAAGCCCCGGCCGTTGCCCGAGCCGCTGACATGAAAACCCATGCGAAGGGCGCCGATCGCGGCGTTGAACGTGCCACCTGTCAGGTCGAGCCGGCCCTCCGAGGCGATGGCGGTCCCACCCGCGTTGTTCCAGCCCAGGTCCACATTGGCTGTGGTTCCCACGCCACCACGACCTTGCAGGTCGAGCGTACCTCCGGCCCCGATGGTGACCGTCGCGCTGCCTTTGCGGCCACCGACGGTGAACTGGTCGACGTTGATCGTGTTCGATCCGCTGCCGAGCACAAGCGTGCTGGTCCCGGCGTTGCCGCGATTGGGCGAGTCGCCCATGCGGATCAACTCGGCGGTGATCGTGTTGTCGCCCGAGCTACTCAGCAGGACATCGCCGTGGGACTGGCCTTCGCCAGGAGCATTGCCCAGGATGTTGCCGATGCGAACCTCGTCCACGTCGATGGTCACGCTGGTCGCCTGGGACAGATCCAACAGACCATGTGTCACCGGCGTCCCGGTCAGCGAGACCGTATCGCGGACGCCCACATCCAGGATGCCGCTGCCCGAGCCCAGGACCACATCGCCACCAATCACCGTCAGGCTGCCATTGCCCGCGGTGTTGCCGGATTGCGTGGTGACGCCCACCCGGGTGTCGCCGCTGACGGTCAGATCGCCGGTGACGATCACATCGCCGTCCTCTATGATCAGATCGCCGGTGGTCACATCGTCGTGGAAGGTTGTCGTGCCGCTGGACGTCATCTGATGAATGCTCTGGGCCGTGGTGGTGCCCAGCACGTCCACGTCGTTGGCGTTGACGATCGTCAGGTTCGGTCCGATCGAGGTGCTCTCGGCGGGACCGATGCCGCTGGGATTGGAAACGCCGGAGCCCGCCTGAATGAGCATCAGGCGATCCAGGGCCGCACCGTCTTCCCGGGGCACGAAGCGGATTGTGTAAACGCCAGGCGTCAGATCCCAGGTCATCGCCGGCCCGGACCCGCCACCCGGGTTGCCGGAATTCTGAGCCAGACCATTCCCTCGCCAGTTGGCAAATGTTGTTCCAGAGCCTCCCAGTGAGGCCGTGGCACTGGTGTAGTAGTCGTTGACGCCAGCGCCCTTGATCTCAACGATGTCCATGAACAACGAGTCGGAATTGCCCACGGGCAGGTCCGCCGCCGAGCGATGCCAAAGCTGATAAGTGCCGGCCTCGGTGATCAGCACCTGGAAGAAAATCGCGCCGTCGGCGTTGTAACTCAGACTGGCGCCAGCCGGCGTGGTATTGACGCCGGACTCGCCTCGATTGTGGAACGGCAGATGCTGCATGTAGATGCCGTCCTTGGCCCCCGAGATGGTGCCTGAAGCGGCATCGCCGCCGCTGGGCACCGTGCCCGAAATGACCTCATCGTTCCGTTTCCAGACCCAGCCTGCGATCGGGTGGATCGTGCGGTTGCTGTAGTGATGGGCGTCGATGACCACACTGCCATCCTGGGTCAGGTAGGTGCCGCCCTGGATGCTGCCGCCCACAAAAATGTCGCCGCCACTACCGGCATCCAACCGGATGTCGCTGTCGAGGTGGTTCACCCCAATCAGATCGCTGGAGAAGGTGATGTTGCCGTCGCCACTGGCCCCGTCGGTGACGATCTCCAGCGACGTATCAACGAACACCCGACCCGTGAACGTGACGTGGCCGCCGGTCGCGCCGCCGTTGGTGTGAATATCGCCCGCCAGTCGAATATCTTCGGCGGTGATCGTCAGGTGGCCGGTGACCGCGGCTTGCCCCAGTACGAGTTCGCTCTCGACCAGCACGATATCGGTGCCGCTGCCACCAAGCAGTTCCAGGGCCGCACTGAAATGTCCACCGCCGCCGCTGGCCTCAAAGCTGTTGGCCACCACAATGGTGTCATTACCCGCCCCGCCGTCGATTGTCAGCAGCGTGGTGGGATTCACGAACGTTGTGGTCTGGAACGTGCCATTGCCGCTGGCCACCCGCGAACGGTTGTTGCCGGCGTTCCCGTCGTTCTCCAGGATGATCACGTCGTGGGTGCTGGTCGCCTCGACGGAGAGCGTGCCCACCGAGTCGGGCGCCACGACCAGCCCTTGGGTGTCCTGGACGGTGACGACCGAACTCCCACCGCCCGCGAACAACTCGATCACCGCCGAGGTCGGGCCGGTGTGGGTCACGTGGATGCCGTCGAAATTGCCCCCGCTGACCAGGAACTGATTGCCGGTGCTGCCGGGACCCGCCAGGAACTCGACATCAATGTCGAAGAAGCCGCCGCTGAAATCCAGGGTCAACGTATCGCTGCCATCCAGCGTGTTGGCACGGATCACCCCGGTGAACGCGCTCAGGGGCACCACCACCGTGTGGGCGTCAATCTGGGTCGCGCCCGGAATGTCGGTGGTCAGCACCAGGTTGGCATCCTGAATCACCAGGGAGTTGCCATCCAGCCAAATGGTCAGGTTGTCGTCGGAGTCGCCCCCGTTGATATCGGTGATCACCAGGTCGCCGCCGGCGACGGTGACGCTGGTCTCGGCGGTGCCCAGGGCGGTGAGCACGACATCGTTGCCGTCGCCGCCCGCGTAGCTGATCGTGAACACCGTGCCGCCAGCCGTGAACAGGGCCCCTTCGGCCAGTCCGGCAAACGTACCATTCACGGTGGCCGAGGCATTCTGGTTGTCAATCAGGACGAACTCAGTGCCCGATACGGGGAGAAAGCCCGGTTCCAACTCGACCAGCAAGCTCACTCCAGCGAGATTGACATTCGTGGCCGAAGCGTCCACCACGAACTGCCCGTAGCCGCTGCCCAGCGCCGCGCCCGACAGCACCGCGGTGTAGGTCGTGCCGCTGGTGAAGCCCAGGTTGCCGCCGATATCGATGAAGCCGGCTTCCACCTGGATCGACTCAAAGGTCGTGGCCTGAGGAATCGCCAGCGTGCCTGCACCCGTCTTGATGACGCCCTGATCGCCGCTGGCCGCGAGGTTCAAGGCCGGGATCGACAGCGTCTGGCCGGCCTCGACATCAAAGGTCCGTGGGTCGAGTGGGTTGTCGTTGACCGCGGTCACGGTCACGTTCGTGCTGGTGCCGTCCTGCCCGCCCAGGTTGCCAATCGTGCCGCCGGTCCAGTTGTAATTGGAAGTGCCCACCACGCGGCTCAGGCTGCCGAATCGCACTTCGCCGGCCGTGTGATTGAGGGTGCCCTGACTCTGAGTCGAGGTGCCCCCGCCCAGGACGATCGAGCCAATCGCATGCTGGCCGCCACTGATGTTGACCGTGCCCAGCCCAATCGCCTGGTCCCCGCCAAAGAAGGTCACGCTGACCAGCAGCTCGTTGATGGTCGTCGTGCCATCGCCCAGACTCAAGGTGCCAATGACCGGGTTCGATGTGGCCGTGGTCTGGATGCGGCGGGCGACGATGACCGTCCCCAGCGTGGCATTCACCGTGCCATCGCTGAGGTCCATCACGCCGAAGGTATCGTTCGACGTCGCGCTTTCGGTACTGGCGATGGTCACGTTCGCGGCTGCGCCCGAGGAGCCCTCCAGCAACAAGCTGCCACCACTGTCGAACCGCAGCACGGCATCGCCGCGGTGGCCACCCACGGTGAGTTGATCGACCCGCAGCGTGGTGTCCGCACCCAGCAGGAAGGTGCTCTGGGCGTTGGCTGCCCGGTTCGAGAAAAAGCCCTCGCTCCGCGAGATGAGCAGCACCTGGGTATCGATCACGCTGACGTCACCCAGGATGACGTGGCCTTGGGCATGGGCGGCGTCGCCATTGGAGACGAGTCGCTCGCCCAGGATGAACTGGCTCAGAAGGGCCTCAACGTAGGCGGCGCCGCTCAGGTCAAGCACGCCACTACTGTGATTGGCAGCCGGACCACCTTCGGGATTGTAGCCCACCCGCAGGATGCCGCGTCCGCCGGTCTGGCTGGCCAGGTCCAGGCTGCCGCCGGCCTCGATGGTCACCAGGCCATCGCCCCGGCGACCGCCGATGATGAACTCGTTGACCCGCACCGTGTTGTCGCCACCGCCAAACGTCAGGGTGCTGGTCTGCCCGCGGTTGTGATGATTCGACCGCGAGTCACCCACCCACAAGTTGTTGGCCGTGATCGAGTTCGGGCCGCTGCTCGACAGCAACACATGCCCCACGGCCTGGGGCGAATTATTTGCACCCGAGGTGAGTGTTCCCACGAACATGTCGGACACATTGATTGTGACGCTCGACGCCCCCGACAAATCGAGCGTGCCCTCGGTGCTGCTGGTGACGTTCTTTTGGGCCTACTGGCCTACGCTGACCGAAATGGCGGCCGTGTGGCAGCGCGAGGCCGATTATTCGCACGGCTGGCTCGTCGGGCGAATCGTGCGAGGGCACGGAGGCCGTGCTCGTGGCCGAGACGCTCGGCTCGCTCACCGGTGAGGGGGCGGAGTCGGGGGTGTCGGCCGAGCGGATCTCGATCGGCGTCAGATCGTCGTCCGCGTCGGTCGACAGCTCGATCGGAGCCGGCGAGTCGTTCGGGCCAGCGACCGCGGAACCGGTCTGCAGGGCGGGATAGTGCGGGCCAACGCATCCTGGCAGAAAGAGCACACCCAGCAAAGCGAGGGCCGAGATCCGGAGTTTGCGGTCATATTTGCGATCATGCATGGCTGCGCCTCATGTCGAAGGAATGGCGTGGTCAAAGATTTGCCTGGGAAAAGCTGATCACCACAGGCAGGAGGAGTACGATCAACAGGGTGGGAACCACGAACAGCGTCAGGGGAACGACCAGTTTCGCCGGGAGGGAAAATGCCTTCTCCTCCGCCCGCATCAACCGCTTGTTGCGCATGTCGTCGCTGTAGGCGCGCAAGGATTGGGTCAAACTCGAGCCAAGCTCTTCCGATTGCGTGAGGAGCGTGGCGAAAGACTGCGCCTCCGCCAGGCCCAGTCTGCGGCCGAGCGAGTCGATCGCCTGCGACAGGGTCTTGCCGGTGCGGATCTCGATGCTGGTGAATTCCAGATTGCGGGCGAGCGAAGGATAGGAGGGATGCAATTCACGCGCGATCTTCTGGATCGCCGCTTCCATGCTGAGCCCGGCCTGAGCGCACACCACCATAAGGTCCATGAAGTCCGGAAATCCCTCCTGATGTTCGCGCCGGCAGGCTTCGATGCGCCGGTTGAGCGCGAGCGCTGGCGCAAAATAGCCCGCCAATGCAACCAGCGCGATCGCGGCGGCGCCATGTTCGAACCTTTCGGGCC
>JBJHDE010000290.1:0-7064 GCA_050486385.1 Planctomycetales bacterium
GGCGGGCTGGCCGCCCTGGTGGCCATTGCCCCACACATCATCGAAGGCACCGCCGCGGTGCCGTGGGTCACGCTCAGCGTGGTGCTCTCGCTGGTGATGGTCGTGGGCCTGCTGAGCGGCTTGCTGGCCGTGCGGGCCACACTGAACGCCCCGCTGTTGCAGGCCCTCCGCCGCGATTAGGTGGGTTCCCGACTGGGCCAGCCTCTGGCCCACCGCGGCGGGGGCCCCTTCGAGCCCGGCGGAAGGCTGTTACAATGTCCGCCTCGGGTGTCCGGCGTGGAATCCTTCCCCTCTTGTGTTCAAGGATAGCAGTATGGTTCGGGGCATGTTGGCGGTTCTCGGGGCGACGGCCCTCACCGCGGTGAGCTGGGGCTGCTACGGACCGACCTTGCACGCCAGTACGCACGAACTCCACAGCCGCCTGGTGCCGTTCATTTGCGTGGGTCTGGCCTATTTTCTGGTGGCCGTGATTGTGCCGTTGGGGACGATGGCCATCCGGCCGGAAGGCGGCTCGTGGACCGCCCGCGGCATTTTTTGGAGTCTGTTTGCCGGCACGTTTGGGGCGCTGGGGGCGTTGGGCGTGTTGCTGGCCCTGCACTTGGGCGGCGCGGCCAGCACCATCTACGTCATGCCGTTGGTGTTTGGCGGCGCTCCGGTCGTGAATACCGTGTTCAGCATGCTGATGGGCAAGGGCTACAGTCCGCCACGGCCGTTGTTCTTCGTGGGGCTGTTGAGTGTGATTCTGGGGGCGGTGTTCGTGCTGCTCTATCGGCCGCTGGCGCCTTCGGCCGATGCCCCGTTGGATGCCGAGACGCTTCGCTGGGTCGTGGGCTTCGCGATTTCGGCGGCGCTTTTTTGGGGCTGCTATGGGCCGATGGTCCACTGGGGCCAGGCCCACATGGGCATGAGCCGGCTGCGACCGCTGGTGTGCGTGGGGTTGGCCTACTTTTTGATTGCCGTGCTGATTCCGTTGGGCCTGCTGCAAGCCAATCTGGAACCCAATTGGCAAGCCAGCACCACCGGGTTTGTCTGGGGCCTGGTCGCGGGAACCCTGGGCGCCGTGGGGGCCCTGGGCGTGATTATGGCCTTTGTGGCCGGCGGCAAGCCCATTTACGTGATGCCGCTGATCTTCGGCGGGGCCCCAGTCATCAATACGCTGGTGACCATGAGTCTGGTCACGCCCGGGCTCGCCCCGACCTTTCCGTTTTACATTGGGTTGGCGATGGTCGTGGCCGGGGCGGTGACGGTGCTGATCTTCGCTCCCAAGCCCGGCGGAACGCCTGCCGGCAAGAAATAGCGGCGGGTCACGAATAGCTGCTGTTCACGAGGTGGGCGACAGTTTTCGCAGGACCTTGGGCAGCGGGAAGAACACGTCCTCGTCGCGGATGGTGCGGCTCTCGACCTCGGCCCCGAACCGCTGCTGGATCCATTGAATCGTCTGCTCGACGACCACTTCGGGAGCGCTCGCGCCGGCGGTGATCAAGACGGTTTGCACACCCTCGAACCACTCGGGCTCAAGCTCGTGCGGGCCGTCAATCAAGTGAGCGGCCTTGCCGGTGTCGCGGCCCAATTCGGCCAGCCGCTGACTGTTGGAACTGTTCTGGCTGCCCAGCACCAGCACCAGGTCGGCCTCGGGGGCAATCTCGCGGACGGCCTCTTGCCGGTTCTGAGTGGCGTAGCAGATGTCGGCCTTGGGAGGCGTCTGGATGGCGGGGAACCGCGCCCGCAGCCGCTGGATGACCCGATTGGCATCGTCCACCGATAGCGTGGTCTGGGTCAGCACGGCCAGCTTGTTGGGATCGGCCACTTCCAGCGCGTCGACTTCTTCCGGCGTTTCGACCAGCACGATGGCCTCGGGGGCTTCGCCCATGGTGCCGACCACCTCGTCATGGCCTTCGTGGCCAATCAGCACGATCGTGAAACCCTGCTTGGCAAACTTGATGGCTTCCAAGTGAACCTTGGTCACCAGCGGACAGGTCGCATCGATGGTCCGCAGGTTCCGCTCGGCGGCGATCTGGCGGATCTCGGGCGAGACCCCGTGGGCGCTGAACAGCAGCGTCGCTCCGTGGGGGACTTCCTCCAGCTCATCCACGAAGATGGCGCCCTCGCGGCGAAACTGGCTGACCACGTATTGGTTGTGGACGATCTCGTGATAGACGTACAGCGGTGGGCCGAACCGCTCGAGGGCCAGCCGCAGGCTCTCGATGGCCATATTCACGCCCGCACAGAAGCCACGCGGATTGGCCAGAATGATCTTCATGTCAGGTGCCACGCTTGGGGAAAGGCGTATCGCGAGGGTGTGCCCGCTGCGTGGCTCATTCTAGGCGTTGGCCCCGGGACCGCAAACCTCGGCTGGCGGGCACCGCCGGAGTGGGGCCGCGACTACGACTTTTTCGACTTTAAGGCTTCCAGATAATCGGCCAGGGTCGCCTTGCCCTGCTCGAACTGCTCCTGATAGATCCGCTCGAAGGCCGCTGGGTCGGGCTTGGCGCCTTGTCGCACCACCGAAAAGTAGGAGCAGAGGGTCCGACCCAGGGCGTAGGTCGATGCGGCGGCGTACAGCCCACTCACGCCGGAACCGACCACCGGAATGGCCTTGCCCAGGCTGCGGATGCCCATTCGTCCCAGAAAGCCGACTCCCAGGGCCCCGCCGATCTCGGCAATCAACTGGGTGTTGAACTCGCGGTCGTAGATCCGGGCCACCGTGCTCAGCAGCCGCGTCTGGATGGCCAGCGTCACGGGAATCTCGACCAAGGGCACGGGCACCGCCGCGCTGGCTCCCGCCGAGAGCGCCGCACTGACGATGTGCGGGTGAGCCTCGCGAAACCGGGCGTCGTTGACCGCCCGACGCAGCTCGGCCGACTCTTCCAGTACCCGCCGCAGACCCAGCGGCAGCACGGCTTCGATGGCACTCCACAGGGCGTCCAGGCCGTAATCGCTGGGCGTGTAGTCGTCTTCGGGCTGGGTCAGGTCGACTGGTACAAACCGCTGGGGGCGGAAGGCGGCCAGACTGGCCCGTTGCTGTTCCAGCGAGCGTCGCAGATCGGCGGGAATCGTCCTCGGTAGCGGCTCTTCGTCGTAGGGATATGGCAGCAGGTGCTCGGTCTCGGGCGTGGGGTAGCCTTCGTGCAGGCAGGTCTGCACCACGACCAGCGGCCAATCGGGCTTGCGGCGCTGGATGGCTTCCAGGGCCGCGATCAACGGCGCCAGGGCGTGGTCGGTGGCCTTGATGACCACCAGCACCAGGTGGGCCTGGTCGCTCAAGACGGCCAGGTCCTCGGTCGGGTCGTAGCGAGCTTCGCCCAGGCCGCGGGTATCCAGAAACTGGAGGATCGCATCGTCAGCGGTGGGAAACGGGTACAGCGCTGAGGACTGTGTGCAGGGCCGAAAGCCGTTGCCCACCTCGGCTGCCGTGCTGCCAGTGAGCGCCTGCACGATGGAGGACTTCCCCGACTGGGTTTTGCCCAACAGCCAGAACACGGGCACCGGCACATTGCTCCGAGCCGCCGCCACGGCCTCGTCGTGGGCCTCGGGGTTGGCCTTCGGGAAGAAGCGGTCCCAAAATCCCATGACATCACCCAGCGTCTACAAAGCTTTGATCGATTTCACAACGACTTATCAGCAAGCATTTCACCAATCGACAATTCTCTGACGATTCAATTTCGATGAACCATCATCCAGTCACGTGACCGTCAGGGGGCGGCTGGTGGAGTCGAGTAGGCTGTTCACACCGGGCATCAGTCCGTAGGCCGAGGCCAACAGTTTGAGCGGATGCAGCGTGGGCTTGGTCGTTCCCTGTTCCATTTGCATTTTGCATGCGCTGCATTCGGTGACACCGGCCTCGCGTGCGGGATCGCGGAGGCTTTGAATCAGTTCTCGGCCAGCGCGAAGGCTCATGCGATAATTCGCCCGCTTGAGGCCTCGACATTGAGTTCGGGAATCAGCCACAGCAGCTTGGCGGCGGCCTGGTCGCAACCCAGCGCCCGACTGTGACACGGTTCGTGATAGGTCAACTGGCGGGCCAGTGGTTGAAAATCCAACTGCAATTGCCCTTCGCGATGAAGTTGCCACAAGTAATGGCAGGCCTCGACCGAGTGCTGGGCCACGAGTTGGGCCTCGGAGTCGTCCAGTAAATTCGGATACTCCTGCACCAGGCAAATCACCGCGCTGGGTTCGGTGGCCACAATCGTGTAGCCTTGCCGCACGGCCTCGGCCAGCAGACCCACATTGTGTCGGGCAACCTGCCGCGAGCGGTCCAGGGCCCCGGCGGTGATGAGCGCCATGCCCGACGGTAGCTGACCGGGATGCACATACACGGCAATGCCGTTGTGTTCCAAAATTGCCACCAGGGCTTCGCCGATTTGCGGATCATGATAATTCGCATACGTATCGACAAAGTACAGCACCTTGGGACCAGTCCGATTCGTGGGCCGCGTCAGTCGCCGCCGCGCGGCACGTCGCAAAAACGGCCGGGCGGCAAACGGCGGCAACTTGCGACCCCGGGCGATGCCCAGGACCTTTTCAATCATCCAGCGGGCGTGCGGATTGGCCGTGGCCCAGTTGGCCAGCGGTGCCAGCCGGCTGCCCAGGGCGCTGATGCTCTCGAGCCGGGCCAGCAGCCAATCGGTGGTGCTCAGCCCGTTGGTGGCCACGTATTCGGCACGGGCTTCGAGCATCAGCTTGGGAATGTCGACCCGTGCGGGACATTCAAGCTGGCACATTTTGCAATTCACGCACAAGTCAACCACGGCCTTGAAGGCGTCGGCCTCGACCGCCGTGGGAGGCAACCGCCCGGTGAGCAGCCCGCGCATCAGGTTGGCCTTGGCCCGGGGCGAGGCCTCCTCGCTGGGCAAAGCGCGAAAGATGGGACACATCCGCCCGTCGGGCGCCTGGGTGCGGCAGGCCCCGCAGCCGTTGCAGGTGCGGGCCTCCTGAGCGACTTCCGCGGGAGTCCAATTCAGTTGCAACGGCACAACCTGGGGCGTGACCCGCTCGCTGAGCATCCGCGTGCGGCCGTTGGGCGTGGATTGCTCGCGGAGGTTGCGGACGATGAGGTAGGGATCATCGCCCACGATCTTGCCGGGGTTAAAGATATTCTGCGGATCGAACAGACGTTTCACTTCACGAAACACCGTGTACAACTCGCCAAATTGCAGGGGCAAAAACGGTGTGCGGCTGAGTCCCGCGGCGTGCTCGCCCGAGACCGTGCCGCCCAGCGCGAAGACGTGTTGATACAAATCCTGGGCCAGGCTCCGCATGGTGCGGACATCCTGGCTTTGACTGAGATCCAGAAACGGGCGGATATGCAATTGCCCATGACCGGCGTGGGCAAACAGGCTGGCCGTGACCTGCCACTTTTTCAATGTGTTCTGCAGAATCACTAAAAACTCGGCCAGGCGATCCGGTGGCACGGCCAGGTCTTCAATCACCGGCACCGCGCGGCTGGCGCCTTTTACACGATACAGCGTGGCGACCACACGTTTAGGAAGTTGCCACAGCAGTTCGCACTCGTCGGGATCCGTCGTCCGCATGGCGCCAAAAAAGCCGTAGGGGCCGCTCCGCAGATGCTGGTCAATCTGCCCGAGTGCCGCATCGGCCGCGTCGTGGGTGTCGGCGTCGGTTTCCACCAGCAACGCGGCTTCAGCGGCCGAGGGAATCATCGTGGCGTAGCGGGGATCGGTCTCGCGGGCCAAGATCAACAGCCGGCGATCGAGCAAGTCGCACGCCCGCGGATGAAACTGGCGGAGTTCAAAGGCGGCCCGTGCGGCGGATTCCAGTCGTGCGAAAAAGCCCAGCATCACGCCGCGGTGACGGGGCAGGGGCACGCTGTCGATGGTCATTTCGGTGACCAAAGCCAACGTGCCTTCGCTGCCGCAGATGAGCTTGGGCAGATTCAGGTGCGTCAGCGTCAACAGGCCCGCCAGCCGGTAGCCGGCGCGATCCAGCGGATACTTCGAACGGTTGCGGTCGATCAGACTCCCATTGCGACGGATCAGGCCCGCCAACTGCGAGATCAACTCGCGGCGTCGGGCGTCGGCCGGGTTGGTGGGCAAATCGCCCCGGTTGAAGCCCGCCAGTCGCAGGCCCGGCAGTTGCTCGCGGCCCACTTCCAACACGGTGCCGTCGCTGAGCACCACCTGCAAACTGCGGACGTAGTCGCTGGCCTGACCGTATCGCAAAGAGTGGCTGCCCGCGGCATCCACACTGATCACGCTGCCCAGCGTGGTGAACTCGGCCGTGGCCGGATCGGGGCCGAAGGTGCGTCCCCGCGCGGCCAGTTGCCGATTGAGCTGCCCCAGCGTCAACCCCGGCTGAACACGGACCCGGGTGGCATCACTCCACAGGGTCTTGCGAAGATACCGCGAGAAATCCAGCACCAGGCCCTCGCCCAGGCTCTCGCCGGCCAAACCCGTGCCACTGCCCCGCGGATGCAGCGGGATGTCGTGCTCGGAGGCGTAGCGGACACAGGCGGCCACATCGGCGGTGGACCGTGGCCGGACCACCCCCAGCGGACGAACCTGGTAGATGCTGGCATCGCTGGCGTAAAGCTGCCGCGCGATGTCGTCACAGAACACCTCGCCGGTGATCAACCCGCGGAGGTCTTCTTGGATTTTCGCGCGGCGTTCGTCCATACGGATTCGCGGGCCCTGAACGGGAAGGTCGGCAACTGGCAACTGTTCAGCATGACGCCCGACCCCGCCCCGACGCAATGGCCCCGATGAATTGGGCCGAATGCCGTGGCTTGGTCCCCCCGCAGGGGTCAATCGGTGGGGGTGGCCAGCAGGCGGTCGATTTCGGCAATCGCCAGCCGCAGGCTTTCGGCGGCCATCTGAAAATTGGTATGCGTCGAGACTTCGGGCTGAATCTCGCGGAACAGCACCCCGGCCTTCTTGAGTTTGCCGAGCTTCTTGCGGGCCTGCTTGAGAAACCGCACAGCATCGCCCTCGGCCAACGGGCCGCCCAGGGCCAGGGCGTAGTCGTACAACTCGCGAACGATCTCCATCAGCTCGTCGTCGTCTTCGGCCTCTTCCGAATGTTTAACGAACGTGCGCACCACCCAGACA
>JBJHDE010000291.1:0-7050 GCA_050486385.1 Planctomycetales bacterium
CCCTGACGCTGACCGGCCTGACGACCTAAGCGCTGACCCGGCTGCCGATCAATCCGCTGACCAGGCTGAAGCTGCTGACCCGGCTGAGCCTGTTGACCCGGCTGAGCCTGTTGACCCGGCTGAGCCTGTTGACCCGGCAAAGGCTGCTGGCCGGGCTGAAGCTGCTGACCGGGCTGAAGCTGCTGACCCGGCTGAGCTTGCTGACCCGGCCGAGGCTGCTGGCCCGGCTGACGCTCAATTCGCTGACCCGGTCGTGCCGCCTCCCCACCTGGCCGAGCCTGACCGGCCTGCTGGACGAACTCCTGCAACTGCTCGTTCAACTCCTCGTGCTCGGAGACCATCTTCTTGGCAAACTCCTTGACCGCCGAGTTCTCACTCCTCTCTTCGGCCAGGCGGCCCAGCTCAATTTCCGCCCGATTCTGTGCAATCAGCAGCCGTGCCAATTGGCTGGCCGTTTGATCGGCCTGTTGAATTTGAGCCCGTGGGCGTTCGGGCTGTCGCTGGTCCTGCTGGGCCCAGGCTGGGCTGACCATTAAGCCCAAAGCCACAGCGGGCAACCACATTGAGTAACGCAACATGAAACAACTCTCCTGATAACTGTGTTCAAGATTCAACGGGTGTGTCGAATGAACGTCGGGGACGGCCCGGCGTCTCACACGCTGCGCCACGCCGTCGCAAGTGGCGCGCCTGATGGTCCGATTATTCCGGCTTTCGCGGAACTTGCCGTTTGGCAACAACTTGAGTCAAACGCCCCTGCCAGCCCAAGGGCGACCTCGCCTGCTCGCTGAACGCCCAGCGTTCAGTGCCAGCGGTTGCCGCGCAACCGACCTGAGCATTGCCCAATCGCCGCAACCTGCCCAGGGACCAGCCCGTCCCCCGCTCAGGCAAAACCAGTCTCAGGGGCAAGTAGGAAACCGGCCGAAGGGGCACCTCGCCGGTGCCCGCCTCGCCCAGCCAGCAGGCCCTTGGGCCAACGTGTGCGTATCTGCCGCGCAGCAGAAATCTGGCCCAACGATCCGCTCAGTCGAGCCCAAACGTCAGCCACCCGCGGAGTCGCTGGAAACCAGAAAACTCGCCCGTTACGGCGGGTGGTTGGCTTGGCGCAGCCAGGGGTGAGGGCGGACAATTCAGTCATCGTCGGCAGGTGGCTCAGCCACACCGCCGGCGGGTGTCGCGGAGGTCGGGCTCTCTGGGTCGATAGGCGGCGGATGCCTGGGTTTCATTTAGTCAGACATGGTGTCCTGGGCCACATCGGCCCGTTCAGTAGCGCCGATGGGCTCCGGCACAGCCGGGGGTCCTCGGTGATTGTGCGGACCGAGCGGGGCCTGGAATGGGGCGAAGTGCTGGCCCCGCCAGCCGCGGACGACGGCCCCGTCCAGCCAGCCGATGGGGTGATCCTGCGTCGGGCCACGCCCAACGATCGCCTGCTGCGCGATCGGCTGGAGAAACATCGCGCGTCGGCCCTGGAGCGTTGCGGGGCCTTGATCGACGCCCGCGGCGTGCCGGTGGTGCTGCTGGACGCCGAGCACCTGTTTGATGGATCGGGCCTGCTGTTCTATTTCTTGGGCGATGTCACCGACGAACTCGAGGCGATTGTTCAAGAACTGGCCGACGAGTACGAAACCGAAGTCGCCTTCCATCGTTTTGCCGAGACGCTCGAACACGGCTGCGGCCCCGGCTGCGGGACCGAAGCCGCCAGCGGAGGCTGTGGCAGTTGCGCCACAAGCTGCTCGCTCGCCAGTGCGTGTCGCACGACCCCCACTCCGTGAGGTCCAACCATGCGACCATCCACGGGCTTTACCCTGATTGAACTGCTGGTGGTCATCACCATCATCGCCATCCTTATGGGGCTGTTGCTCTCCGGCGTGCAGTCGGTCCGCCGGACCAGCATGCAGATCAGTTGTGCCAACAACCTGCGGCAGGTCGCCTTGGCCACCCGCAACTTCGAGACCCAATTTCAACGCTTGCCCGGGCATCGGGCGCACCTGCCGGGGCGATTCTCGGTCCACACCGAATTGCTGCCCAGCCTGGAGTTGCAGGCCATCTACGATCGCATCGACTTCAGCATCGACCGGCCCACCATTAAGGATGTGATCGTGGCCGAGCGGGCGTTCGACGCCGAGACCTCGCATGTGTCCAACACCGAGGCCCTCAACCGGCACCTGCCGATCTTCAATTGCCCGGCCGACTATGTGGGCGTCAGTGCGGGCCTGAACTATGTGCCGATTGTGGTGCCGGATGGCGCCCGTGGGCCAGGCAACACCCGACTGGACGGCTGGATCGCCGACGATGCCGAAACGGCGTTTCCTCTGCCGCCGGAGCGGCCAGCGGCCAGCCAGCAGCGATTCCGCAAAATGCGGATGGAGAACATCCGCGACGGCACCGGCCAGACGATGATGCTGACCGAGCGGGTCAAGGGCCTGCTGGGGGCCGGGCAGACGCATCGGCTGGGCCAAAGCGTGCGGGGCAATCGCGACTCGGGCTTTGTCATCGATGCCCAGGGTCAGATTGTTGAAGACAACGCCCCGCATCTGGCCAGTTGCGAATCGGCCTCGGCGGCGGCGAGCCCGACCAACGATGCCTCGGGCTGCCAATGGTTTCAGCACACCTGCCGCTGGCTGGGCTGTGCCAACCTGGTGGCCCCGCCCAATTCGCCTCCGTGCGATGGAGCCAGCGCCGGGCAGAATCTCGGCTCGCACGGATCGGCCCCGCCCAGCAGCTACCACAGCCAAGGCGCCAACTGCTGCTTCTTCGACGGCAGCACCCACTTCATCACCAGCGACGTCGACCTTCGCGTGCTGCACGCCCTGGGGACCATCAACGGCGGCGAAGCCGCGCAGTACATTCGCTGAGCCGCCACCACACTCCGCAACAAGGCAAGTGGCGTCATGGCGGTTAAGCGTAGTTGGATTGACTCAATGGCCGTGGCCGCCAGCCCACCATGATCCTCGGAGCCCACACCTCCCGCCTTCTCTCTCCGCGGCTCCGCGCCTCCGCGTGAGCTGACACCGTCCCCAACGCCTTCTCATTTCCCGCCTTTTCTCTCCGTGTCTCCGCGCCTCCGTGAGCAAACACCATCCCCAAGCGCCTTCTCATCCCCCAACGTCAAGCCGTAACAATCAGCCGCGACGCTTGGCACTGCCAGTAGACGGCGAGCGCGCAAAGAAAACCCGCGAGCAATCGACGACTTGCCCCGGGGGGCGTGGTGTCGACTTCTCGCGGGTCGGAGGTCCAGACACCCGGCCTACGTTGTGTCATGAGGCTGGGTCGGGTCGAGCGTGACTCAGCGACCAAAGAACGAGCGACGCTCTTGGTCCGGGCCGCCAGGCAGCCCAGGTCGAGCCGGGGGCAGAGGCCGACTCGGCGGCGCGGGCCGCACGCCGGGCGGTGTCAGCTCGGGTCGCGGCTGGCCATGCTGCGGACGGAAGAAACTGCGGGCGTTGGGCCGCTCCTGCTGGGTGTAGATGCGGGCCTGATGGGTCGCCGTGGCCGTGGGCACACCCAGCGGCACAAACTCGACCCACACCGACATCAAACCCACGCCCGGGCGGAAGACCTCGATCTCGGCCAGACGGTTGGGACCAATCCGATCCTTGGCGATCTCCATTTGGCCGATGGATCGGGTCGGATAGATGCTGATCCCGTCGGCCGTGACCCGCTGCAACCGGTCGCCCCGCTGCAAGCGTCCCTCGGCCGTATAGCCGGGAATCGTTCCGTTGACTCGCAAGCCCGACACCGAGGATTGGGCATAGATCCCCAACATCAAACCGCTTGGCGTTTGGGCCACGGCGGCAGTGGTCATCGACAGGGTGGCCAGAAGAGCAACGGCCAGGGTGAGAACCTTCATGACAAGACTCCTTGAAGAATCCGAGAGAGAAGAAACTTGGTTGAATCTCTCAATCGCAAAGAGCATGCCAGAGCCCATGGATTCGCCAAAACCCGCGGAATCCGCGGGTTTTTCGACCATCGCCCGCCAGCGTGTTATCTATTCGACAACACCTCCTGTGTCAAACTGATGATTCAACAGCCAAGGCGCCATCAAACCGACTCAATCCTTGGCCAGCCGGGTCAGTTGCCCGTCGGGGGCCAGGGGCCAGGGGCGGGGATCGTTGAACCTGCGACCGGTCACGCCGTGGCCGTCTTCAAGCAGCCTCGCGGTCCAACGCCTGCAACCACTTGGGCGTGGCACGCTACTCATGATCGGGCTCAGCACCCGGGTCCTCGGGCACCAACTTCCAGAGGATCACATGCGGTAGGGAAATGTTCGAAGCGGCAAGCCATTGGCGATCGTCGGACATGGCGATATTCAGAAAGTCCACGTGGACATCGACGGAGACGGATGCCAGTTTTCGCCGAGCGACCAAGTCCCAGACGAACATCTGTCCCTCGTCATCGGCGGACACCATCCATTTTCCGTCGGAAGAGACATCCAGATCCGTGATCCTCCGCTTGTGGCCGCGAAGAGTCGCGACACGTTGACCCACTTCGTGATCCCAAATCTCAAGGTGACCATCCACCCTTCCAACCACCAGAAATTTTGAGCGGGCGACAGCCGCAAAACAATCTGCCGGTGGATCATCCGCGTTCTCTAGCAGTGAAAAAGTCCGAATCTTTCGCAATCTTGCGGTATCGAAAACGTGAACATTGGTTTCTGAATCGACGGCAACCACTCGACGATCCTCCGAGGCCAGGGTTGCGAAGTCGACGAACGTCGGCCCTTCAACGGGAAACATGAGGCCTCGTTCAACGTGAAACATGTGGACCGTGTCGTCCACGGCAACCACGCGGCGGCCATCTCGGCTGATCGAAAGCGACGGCTCCGTGCTGTAGCCTTTCATCTCGAAAGTACGGACAATCTCGGTGAGATCATGATTCCATACCCGCAGGACTTTGGGGCTGGTGAGCACCGCGACTCTTGCCCCATTGTCAGAAAAGGCCATGGTCGACCAGGGCATTCCCCCACATCGCACGCCTTGGATCACGGCACCCGGCTCACGCGACGCAAGATTCCAGTTTCGAATGACTTGAATGAGGCCCCGCCCCCTGCCGCCATTGGGCACGTTCTGCTCGACCAGGGCAAACAACTCAGTCGTGCCGGGCCTGAAGTGAAGATGACGGATGTTGACTTCGGCCGGCAGGTTGTCCGCCCGCTCATAGGCAATCTCGTCGGCCGACGTGATCCCCCCAGCAACAAGGCACACGCTGCAAATCGCAGCGACGAACCACTCTTGAGGGACGGCAGGAAACATATCACGCACCTTTTACATCGCGGCAGGGGACTGTCATCAGGAAAGCAGCAAGATCAACGCATCAATTCGAGGAAGGGACGCCTCTGACCTGCCTGACCACACCCTCACCCCGGCGGCCCCATTTGTGAATCCTTAATCCTTGGCCAGTCGGGTCAGTTGCCCGTCGGGGGCCAGGGGCCAGGGACGGGGTGGTTCGAGAATCTCGAGCTTTGGGTTCTGCTGGGCTTCTTCCAATCCGTGGCTCACTCCGTTTCCGCAAGTTCGCGTAGCGCGATGGCCTCAGAGTAGCAGTACAACGCATCATGGAACTCGGAGACGTAGGGAGGCAATCCCAGCTTGCCGCGTCGATTCGCGTTCGACTCAAAGTAGAGGCGTCTCTTGTATCCAACGTCGACTTCAACAACAAACCTCTGTTGCTCAAGATACAAATAACCCGAAGGAAACCGACCCCCGCCGTCTGGCTGATCCGCCGCACCATGTTCAACAAGGAGCCTGATCAATCCGCATTGCCGGTGCCACAACGCCAAATGCAGTGGTGTCGCCTTATGAACCTTGTCGACAGCATTTGGATCGGCTCCGTGGTCAAGCAAGAACTCCGCCCACTCGGTACGTTCAAATCCGCCTGCCAGGCACGCCAGGTGGAGCGCCGTAAAGCCAGACTCGATTGTGGCTGACACACTGGCACCCCGTTCGACCATCAAACTCGCGCAGCTCAGGGCACCGGGAGGCACGGGCTCATCGGCCCTAAACTCGGCGACGAGGAACAGGATTGGTGCTGGTTGGCCCGGAATAGCGTTGAGATCAAGACCAGGATAACGATCGAGTACTCGTTTCAATATTTCTTCAAAAGATTCTCCAGCGTTGTTTCGCGCGGCAAGGCGAACGTATTCCGTGACAAGATGATCGCGGGCATGTTCAACAAGCCAGGGTTCCTGGAACATCAACCATTTCACTTTGACCCGTTGGTTCCCTGCGATGGTCTCTTTGAACTCGCGCAGCACAAGGTGCCTCTGGTACTCCCGAACACCCCATACTCCCAAAGCTCCCATCACGACTACGGAAACAACAACCCCGACGATGACAGTCAGCCTTGAAAAACGAAATTGACCAAGCATTCGATCTCCTCAATCTCCTCGATTTATGACACCACGGCGGAAAGATGACCTGCACCGAGCACGCCCGATGATTCGGATCCTTCGCGGATTATCATGGGGCGATTGACACAAACGCTCCCTTCGACGGCCCGCTATAAATCTTGGAGCCCGCACCTCCGGCCTTCTCTCTCCGCGGCTCCGCGTCTCCGCGTGAGCCGACAGCTTCCCAAACACTTACGAACGCCTGCCCAACACCTCACACAATCCTTGTGCCCCCACGGCCGTTTCCAATCTCGTGCGGCAAGCAGGACGTTCAGCGTTCGCGTTCTCGGCCAGCACCGCGAGGCTCGCTTCTTGAAGGGCTGGTCGAGCCCTTCGATCACGGTCAAATGCTCCCATCAGCGTACCACCGCGCGCACTCTCGCTAGGACCATTGTGGCAATCTGCCGACCCCTGGTGCAACCGTTTTCCCACGCCACGACTCGGCCGACGTTCACGAAGCCGGAGCCACACACTGGTGGACAAGCCACCAGTGCCACGAATTTCGTTTGCTGTATTGCCGAGGGATCAGTGATGACCACACCCTCACCCCGGCGGCCCCAGTTGTGAACCCCTTAATCCTTGGCCAACCGGGTCAGTTGCCCGTCGGGGCCCAGGGGCCAGGGGCGGGGTGGTTCGAGTATTTCGAGCTTTGGGTTCTGCTGGGC
>JBJHDE010000292.1:0-7036 GCA_050486385.1 Planctomycetales bacterium
TGTTGAACACAACCCACTGGTTGAACAGACCCCAGGCGAAGCGCCTGACCAGAAACCACAGCACCGGGGTGCTCCTTGGCTGGGGTCACTCGGCCATCCGGATGGCCGACAGGGGATGAACATCCAATGGGTTGCCGTAAAATCCCTGGACCTCGGGCCGGACCATGTTCTTGGTCACGTAGTGATAAATCGGGATGATCGGCTTTTCCTCAACCAGGATGGCTTCGGCCTGATGGAACAGTTCCATCCGCTGGTCGGGATCCTGGGTCTTGGCGGCCTCGGCAATCAGGCGGTCGTACTCGGGGTGGCTCCAACCGGTCTCGTTGTTGGCTCCGCCGCTGACCCACATATCCAAAAAGGTGTTGGGATCGACGTAGTCGCCAATCCAGCCGGCGCGGCCAATGGAATACTTCATGTTCTGCGTGTGTTCCAGATAACTCTGCCACTCCATGTTGGTCAGCCCCACGCGAATGCCCAGGTGCCGGGCCCACTGGGCCTGCACGACCTCGGCGATTGCCTGGTGGGCTTCGTGGGTGTTGTACAGAATCTCCAGGCGGGGGAAACCTTGGCCGTTGGGGAAGCCGGCTTCGGCCAACAGCCGCTGGGCCTCCTGGGGATTGAATTCGTTGTTGATGGCGGTCTCGTAACCGTCGATCCCCGGCGGCACAACGCGATTGGTGGCCACCTCGCCGCCCAGGGTCACCCACTTGGTGATGGCCTCTTTGTCAATTGCCAGGGCCAGCGCCCGCCGCACCCGCACGTCGTCCAGCGGTTTGACCGTGGTGTTGAGTCGATAGAAGTAGGTGCCCAGTTGCGGCTGGATGTGAAAATCCTCGCGATCGCGGAGATCGGGAATCACGGCCGATGGCACATCGGTGATCCAATCCACCTGGCCGGTGAGATACAGGTTCAACATGGTCGGCGCGCCCTGCAAAGCCAGCACGTCGACCGTATTCAGGGCCACCTGGTCGGCATTCCAATAGTGCGGGTTCTTGTTCAACCGCATGCGATCGCGGATCCGCCGCTCGCCCACGGTGAAGGCCCCATTGCACACCAGCCGGTCGGGCTTGGTCCAGTCGGGTGCGCCAAACTCCGTGATCGACGGCTGATGCACGGGAAACAACGTGTAAAAGGCCACCAGCTTGAGAAAGTATGGCGTGGGATCGTTGAGTGTCACACGCAGCGTGTGCTCATCCAGCACCTCGATGCCCACATGCTGGTCGAAATCCAACACGACCCACTGGCAATTCTCGGCTTGCAGTTGGTTCAGCACGTTGGCCGCGGTTTCGGTGCTCCAGCGTCGGGTGCGGCCGTCGTCCATGGCCACCACATACACGCGCAGCGGCTCGTTTTCGTCGTCCTCGTCGGCGTCCGATTTCTTAGCGTCCGACTCACTGGCTTCGGAGGCCTCGGACTCGGATGCCTCGGACTCGGTTTCGTCGGGCAGGCGGATCACGCCATCTTGGGTGGATTCAAACAGCTCGACCCGTTCCAAGCGGCCGTGCAGCAGGGTTCCCGAGGGAAACATCTGGCCCTCGTTGGGGCGATCGGCCAGTTCAACCTCAACCCGATCGCCGGGCTCGAACCGCAAGGTGTTGAATTCCTGGGCCCCGTGGATGGAATACGCTTGATAGGAGTACGGCGCGGCCGTCTCGGGGTGCAGCATCCGCCGCCAGCTCCAACGGAAATCCTCGGCCGTCACCGGCGAGCCATCCGACCAGCGCGCTTGGGGATTGATGTGAAAGGTGTAGACCAGGCCATCGTCGGAAATCTCCCATCGCTCGGCCACTCCGGGCGTGGGCTCCAACGTCTCGGGGTGGAAGTTGACCAGCCCCTCGAAAATGCCATAGATCACCCGGGCCTCGGGCACGCCTTTGACGACGGCCGGGTCGATGCTCTTGATTTCGGTCCCGTTGCAGAAGGTGAAATCGGCCCGCTCGATGGTGGCAAAACTGGTTGCCCACAGCACGCCGGCGGCCAGCATGGCCAGCAGCAGACTCGGTCCAATCCAACGCATGGGTCGTCTCCTAGGTTGGGGGGAATCCGCCCGAGGCCCGCTCGACACCCCCTTGAAGGATGTGGGCGTTTGACCTCGGGGCCGCGGCGGTTAGCCTGCGATCCCCGGCCGATTGGGCACAACAAAACAGGCGGCGTGCCGATCGGTGGTGGGAATCTGAACCCCCAAGCTCGATCTTAGCCGCCCGTCGGACAATCAGAAAGCACAGCTCGGCCCCAAGCCACCCGGAGTACCTGGAAGGTTTCGCCCCATGAACGAGCCGCCCCCCTGGGACACGCCCGCCTGGATTGAGTGGACCCAGATTCTGCTGGATAGCCATAACCGCTTGGTGGGCCACGAGTTAATCGCCCGCGATGGCAGCGTGCGCGACCAGGCGCGAGGACTGTTCGAGGCTCCTCGGGTGGTGGTCAGCCACAACACCGCGGCGGACCCCATACTCAATTACGCCAACCAGGCGGCTTTGGATTTATGGGAGACCCCGCTTGAGGTGCTGCTGGCGACCCCCTCGCGGGAAACCGCCGAGGCGGTGCATCGCGACGAGCGGGCCCAGTTGCTGGAGCGGACCGCCCGCGATGGCTACGTGGATGATTATCGCGGCGTGCGGATCAGTCGCACGGGCCGGCGATTTTTGATTGAGCGGGCCACGGTGTGGAACCTGCACGATGCCAACGGTCAGTTCGTTGGGCAGGCGGCCTCGTTTTCCGAATGGACGTGGCTCGAGGGGACGGCGTCGTCGGCGTCGTAAGGGCCATCGGGGCCGAGCAATCGTTTGCCCAGCCAACCGTAGGTCCAGCGGGTCTGCTGGGCAAAGTCGGCAGGGAAATGCCGTCCGCCTTGGTGGCGAAACACCGTGACGTCGTAGCCCTGGCGTCGGGCAAAGTACACGAAAGAGTCCCCCTGGCTGTCGAAGTTCAGGTTGTCCTTCGTGCCATAGGTGATCAGCCAGTTTTGTCCGGTCGGCGGGTGGCGGAACAGCAAATCGGTCGGATTCTCGCGGAGCACGGCGGCCTCGATATTGCAATAGCAGCCGAACACGGGCTCCATAAACTGCCGCTGTCGGAAGCGAATCAGCCCGCCCACGAAACGGGCCACCGCCCGGCGAGGACGAAAGTCCTCGGCCCAACGGTAGGTCGCCGGGTCGAACTTGCCGAAGTAGCCCCGGGTGGTGTCGTAGCGAAGATTGATTCCGCCCGAGATCGAGGCCACATGTCCGAAGCGATCTTGCAGCTTGATACCCAGGTTGGCGGCCCCGAACCCGCCGCCCGACACGCCCGCCACGGCCCAGGCCTCGCGTTCGGGACGGATCGAGAACTGGCTGGTCACAAACGGAATGACATCCTGGGTCAGCATGTCTTGAAAGCGCCCGCCGCAACCGTTGATGTACAGCGAATGCGGCGCGGTCAGGCGATCCTCGCCGGTGTAGGAGCCATCGGGGCAGACGATCACCACCGGCGGATGACAGCCGGCGCGAATCAGCCCGTCCAGGTAATCCAATTGTGCCGTCCGCAGGAAGCCCCGCTCGTCGCCCAGGGCCCCGTGCAACCACAGAATCAGCGGGTAGGCCACATCGGGTCGGTAGTCGGGCGGCAGGTAGACGTACACGTCGAGCTTGCGGCCCAGGGCCTGGCTCATGATGCGACGATCGGCACCATGATGGTGGGTGAAGTCGAGGATCTGCCCGGCAATCCGGCTCCGCAGGGCGTTTAGCTCGGCGGTCCGATGGTGATCGGATTTCGCCACCGACACCGCCGGCGCCAGCAGCGCGACGGCCAGCATCAGCAACCCGATTCGCACCCCTGCCGCCATGGATTGATCCTTGCCCAACGATCAACGAAGATGCCCCGGGAGGCCCCGAGACGATGCCTGTTCGACCGTTATCGGCAAGCGACTGGCCGGCGGTTGATCGGCGGCCAGCGGCAACGCATCATGCCGCCTGAATCAGTCGCGACGGGGATTGAGCGACTCGGGCGTGTTCTGCTGATTGAACCACTGTTTCCAAGCGGGCGTGTTGTAACCGAAGTTCTGACCCGTCAACTGGACCAGGGCCTCTAGCACATAGGTGTTGGGCACGTGCTCGGTAATTTCCTTGGTGGTGCTGCCCGCACTGAAGCCACCAATGCTGCCGCCGGCGCTGCTGCCGCCAAACGTGGTGCTCATACCGCCGGGCGATCCGATGGTGACCCGGTACTTGTGCTTGGTGACCAGGGCGTCAATGAGCGGTCCGACGGCGGCCTCGGCCTTGAGGTGGGCCAGGGCGTGGGCGGCCCGGTTGATGACATCGTTTTGCTTGCTCCGCAGCGATCGGATCAGGCTCATGGTGATCTCGGGCTGCGGATTGTCGATGGCGTAGTCCAGGGCCTGCAAGCGCACCTCGCGGTGCGGATCGGTCAGGATCCGATGAACCAGCAACTCGTTGGCCGGCATGGTGCCCAGCTTGCGCAGCGGCACCAGGTACAGCAAACGCACGGTGGCGTGCTGTTCTTCGTCCAGATAGTGCTTCAGCGCCGGTACGGCGACCGGATCGTCAATCGCCTCGATGCGGGCCTTGCCTTCGGCCAGCCGACGCGGATCGTCCAACCAGCCCCGCCACATGCGAATCTTGCGGAACCACTCCCGCTCGGCCCGCTCCTGCTTTTCCCGCTGCTCCATGAGTTCGATCTGCTGGGGCAGATAAAAGCGATTACCTCGGCGGACCATGCCGCGATTGGACATCAGCTCTTCGCGGGTCTGCCAGCCATTGTCGGTGGGAATGTAGCCCAGCGAGGCCCGGGCTTGCCGGTGGTCGGGCTCCAGTTCGATGACCCGCTCCAGGTGAATCTTCTGGGCGTCGTACAACGAGTGCTCGGCGCACCAGTCGGCCAACTTCATTTGGCCTTCCACCGTGTCGGGAAAGGTCGGCTTAATCTGCTCGTATTCTTCTTGGGCCGGGCGTGTGGTTTCGTGCCGGCTGACGGCCGCCCGCTCCAGCGAGACCACGATGCCCTGGCCGGTGCGGATGCGAAAGGTCTTCCGCGGGCTTTCGTCCACGTTGACCAGATCGCCCACCACCTGCCCACCATTGGCCAAATGGAAGACGTCGGCCTGGACCGGAACCGCCCACACCAGACACAACAGCGTGCTTGCAAGTGCCGCGCGCATGGTTTGTCCTTACCCTTCGAGCCAAACGCCGGGAACCGAGACCGTGGTTCCCTAGTATAAGCCTTATAGTCCCACTTTGCGTGCCGCCGTTGGCTGGTCCCCCGGTGGTTTCGCATGGGACTTGCGATGCTTGACTCTGGGAACCGGCTGCGGACAAGCCCCAACCATTCCGCCAGTCCTAGGGGGGCCAACCCGCCCCGGTCGTCGCAAACTGCTGGACACGCCACCAGTTCCGGCAATGTCCAAGCTGTCACGAATCCCGCGACCCCCTGGCAACCAAGCCTGGCAACGAGCCCGCGAACTGGGCCGATTCGCCCATCCCCTAGTATAAGCCTATCGGCCACCAGATCGCAAATTCCGTGGGCCTTGGCAGCCAGTCTGTTCGCCACCCCCCGTATGTTTTGGGCGAGCTGGCAGGTTGGGCAAGCTCATGGGGTTCGTGGCGGGTGAAAAATCCGGCGTTCTCGGAAATCGACCTGGACCCACTTGAGGAAATCCGTACCCTACGCGGGCTTTTCTGATCGAACGCCCATCCGGGGGGCAGGGTGTTCGTGAACGGTCGTCCTGCGGGCAACCGAAACGCGACCCGGCGTGTCGCTTCCTCGTGAGAGCGGATTCCGAAACCATGGCAGACCGTTGGCAGCCGACGCTCCGTTCGGCCCTGTTGGGCTGCATAGTGCTCGCCTTGACTCTGGCGGGCTGTTGCCGCAACTACAACCAACCGCAGCCGGGCGTGATGACGGCTCCCCCGGCCGGTCAGAACAATCCCTTCTTGGGCCGACCCAGCGGCAGCATCTTTCAGGACACCACGGTGCCGCCGCCCGAGGCCTCGATGTTTGCGCCACCCGACGGCCAGGGCTTTCCGCCAGCCACCGGTCTAGGCGGTTCGCCCACCGGCACACCTCGGGCGACCACCGAGCCCGCCCCGCGGACGACGACCCGCACCGATCCCAACGTCCGGCCCTCGTCGGCCACCCTGGACGATGGGGCCTGGCGGGCCAGTGGCGGCGAGTCGGCGGACCTGGAACCGGTCAATCGCACGGCTTCGGCCAACTCGGGCTCGGAACCCCCGTTGCGGATTGTGGCCCCTAGCGACGGTCCCGGCAGCCGGACCCTCGATGGGGCACCCGCCAATTGGCAGCAACCGCACGGCCCGGCCGCTGGCCAATACCCCAGCTCTGGCGGCCAGTGAGGCCGCGAGGGGGACATTTCTAATGGTTGCTAACATGACGCCGTCTCGGGGTGCTTGATTCTTCGATCAAGGCGACTTAATCTAACAGAGTTGTCTTATTGAGATTCAATCTCATTAGCCTGGGCCGCTGATGGATTCCGTCCCCCTTGAATGGCTCCGTGTCGGCCAGGCCGGCGTGGTGTTTGAGTTGCTGGGCGACCCCGACGCCGTTCACCGGCTCCACGAAATGGGGCTGCGAATCGGCGAGCGGGTGGTGATGGTCGCCCCGGGAAGTCCCTGCATTGTGCGGCTTCGCGAACACCGGCTGTGTGTTCGCGCCGACCTCGAGACCAGCATCCTTGTCACGCCGGAGGCCGGATGAACGCCTCAGGCGGCGGCGCTCGCAAGGTGTGGGGCGGCTTGGCCTTGGGCCAGCGGGCTCGCGTGGCCGACGTGCAAGGCGACGACGAAATCGCCATGCGGCTGCTGGAGATGGGGCTGACCCCGGGCGTGATCGTCACGCTGTGGGGAACGGCCCCATGGGGCGATCCGCTGGAATTCGAGGTCCGCGGCTATCGCCTGAGCCTGCGGCGGGCCGAAGCCGACCGCTTGCAACTTGAGCCCCTGGATTGAGCCCCTGGATTGAGCCCCTGGATTGAGCCTCTAGTTTGAGCCCCTGGATTGACCCGCCTCACCCATGACGCCTGAAC
>JBJHDE010000293.1:0-7023 GCA_050486385.1 Planctomycetales bacterium
GCAAGAACCTCGACGGCTGGACGATGACCGTCCGCGGCGACGCCGACATCAACGACGTGTGGAAGGTGGAAGACGGCATCCTCATCACCCCGGGCCGGCCCATCGGCTACATCCGCACCAAAGAGACGTTCACGAACTACAAGATCATCGTCGAGTGGCGGTTCCCCGGTGGCGACGTCCCACCGGGCAACAGCGGCGTGCTGTTGCGGCTGCACGGCCCCGACAAGGTGTGGCCCAAGAGCATCGAGGCTCAGTTGATGCATCTGAACGCCGGCGACATCTGGAACATCGACAACTTTAAGATGACCGTGGCCGAGGACCGCACTGAAGGCCGCCGGACCAAGAAGGCGGCCGGCACCGAGAAACCGCTGGGCGAGTGGAACCGCTACGAGATCACCATCAACGGCGGCGACCTTGAGATCAAGGTCAACGGCGAACTGGCCAACACCGCCACCGATTGCGAAGAGATTGCCGGCTATATCGGTCTGCAAAGCGAAGGGGCCGTGATTCACTTCCGCAAGGTGGAACTCCACCCGCTGGACTGATCGGTCCCACCCGGAGCCCATTCGCTCGGCAAACACCGGTGGACATGCCCCCAAGCGGTTCATGCGGTGCTTGTCGGGCCTGGGCCAAGACCCAACGCAAACGGCCGGCGGCGTTCTTCACGAGAAGCGCCGCCGGCCGTGCGTTGTTTCCGCCGCTGGCGATCAGCGACTGCCGGCCTTTTCGGGCTCGTAGTCGTGATCGCGTTTGCGAATCATGCTGACCTCGGTCATGGTGTCGGGCTTGGGTCCGCCACGACCGGGCTCCGAGCGAGCCAGCTTGTCCAGCACGTCGCGACCTTCAATCACACGGCCAAACACCGTGTGCTTGCCATCCAGGTGCGGCGTGGGCCCAAAGGTGATAAAGAACTGGCTGCCGCCGGTATCGCGCCCGGCATGGGCCATGCTCAACGTGGCGTCAAAGTGTCCGCGGGCGTCGGGCTTGTAGCACTCGCAAGCAATGCGATAGCCCGGCCCGCCGGTGCCGGTGCCGGTGGGACAACCGCCCTGAGCCATGAAGTTTTCGATCACGCGGTGGAAGGTCAGGCCGTTGTAGAAGCCTTTCTCCACCAGGCTCACGAAGTTGGCCACCGTGTTGGGCGCTTCGTTCTCAAACAGTTCCAGCACCATGTCGCCCTGGCTGGTCTTCATCAAGACGCGGGGCAGATCATCGGCCTGTTTCTCCTGGGCGCGAAGTTGTTGCTCGCGTTCCCAACTGTTACTCATGGCAATCCGGTCCTGGGACGCAGTGGTCCCCACGGGAGAGTCTCGGGGCTAGCGGCGGAATGCATGCTTTCGGCGTTCCGCCAACGAGCCCCAGCATACCGCACGCCCCCACCTCGGCAAGCCGCCCAAGCGGCGATCGGATTTCTCGGCCACCGCGTGTTGACGCGACCCCCAGGGCGTTTCAGAGTAGAGCGGCGTCTCACGCCCCCTGGTTCGACCCCGGCGGCGGCCAGCAGCCGGCCACCATCACGCACACTCCCTTGGGCCCCAAGTCGGGGTTGCTTGTCATGGACCCTCGCCCCGAAAGTTCCATTGATCGTCGCCGCTTGTTTCAAGCCGCCTTGGCCGCCGGAGTGGGGGCCGCCGTGTGCCCCCAAGTCGCCTCGGCCAGCGTCGATGACCCAGCACCTAAGTGGGAATTCTCGCTCAATACCAGCACCATCCGCGGTCAGAAGCTCAGCGTCCCCGAGCAGTACCGCGTCGCCGCCGAAGCCGGCTACACACACATCGAGCCCTGGCTCCGCGACCTCGACCAGTACCTCGAGGGCGGCGGCTCCCTGGCCGACCTGAAAAAATTATCGGACGATCTCGGCCTCAAGGTCGTCAGCGTGATTGCCTTCCCACAATGGATTGTCGACGACACCAGCAAACGCCAAGCCGCCCTCGAAGACGCCCGCCGGGCGATGGACGTCACACGGCAGTTGGGTGGCGAATTGATCGCGGCACCGCCAGCGGGGGGCACCAACGAGTCGCTCGACCTGTTTGCCGTGGCCGATCACTACGCGGCGCTGCTTGAAGTGGGTCGCCAGCAGGGAGTGGTCCCGCAACTCGAAGTCTGGGGCTTCTCGAAGACCCTCAGCCGCCTGGGCGAGGCCGTGCTGGTGGCCGTCGAGTCGAATCACCCCGACGCCTGCGTGCTGCCCGACGTCTACCACGTCTACAAGGGTGGCAGCCAGCCCGACGGTCTGCGATTGCTCAACGGAACGTCGATCCACCTGTACCACCTGAACGACTTCCCGGCCGATCCGCCCCGCGAGACCATCACCGACGCCCACCGCGTGTATCCCGGCGATGGCGTGGGCCCTGTGGTCGAGACCCTCCGCCTGTTGGCCCAAATCGGCAGCCCGGCAATCCTGTCGCTCGAACTGTTCAACCCCGAGTATTGGAAGCAGGACGCCCTGCACGTGGCCCGCACCGGCCTGGCCAAAATGCAGGCCTCAGTCGCCGCCGCGGCCAAGGCCGACGAGAATCGCTGAGCGGGTATGTCGCCCCTGGACGCCTACGATTACGAACTGCCGCCCGAGCTGATCGCCCAGCAACCGATCGAGCCCCGCGATGCCGCACGCCTGTTGGTCCTCCGGCGAGCCGACCATAGCCTCACCCACGCCCGCGCGACCGATCTGCCCAGCTTGCTCGATCCCGGCGACTGCCTGGTCGTCAACGAGACTCGGGTCGTGCCGGCCCGCTTGATGGGATATCGCACCGCCACCGGCGGACGCTGGGAGGGCCTGTTTTTGGATGCCCTGGCCGATGGCTCGTGGCGGATGCTCAGCAAGACCCGCGGGCGGCTGCAATCCGGCGAGACCATAACCCTGGAACCGCCAACAGATGCCGAGTCCCTGGTCGATGCCGGCAGCAAGGGCGATGCCGAAACCGTGGAAGTCGAGTTGTTGGAACGCCAAGCTGGCGGCGTCTGGCGGGCCCGTCCGCGGGTGGCCGCCGGAACGCAACTCATCGACCTGCTGACCCGCTTGGGCCGGGTGCCGTTGCCCGGTTACATCCGCGGCGGGCAGATGTCGGCCGAGGATCGCGAGGATTATCAGACGATCTTCGCCCGCGAGCCCGGAGCCGTGGCCGCCCCCACCGCCGGCTTGCACTTCACACCGCGGGTGCTGGAGGATCTGGCCCGCCGGGAGATCGCTCTGCATCGCGTGGTGCTGCACGTGGGCCTGGGCACGTTTCGCCCGATTGAGGCCGACAGCCTGGACGGGCACACCATGCACGCCGAGACCGGCCGCATCGAGGCCGCAACCGCCGCCTCCCTGAACGCCGCCCGACGCGAAGGCCGCCGCATTGTCGCCGTGGGCACCACCAGTGTGAGGGTACTGGAGACCGCCGCGACGCCCTCGGGCGAACTCGAAGCCTGGTCCGGAGCGACCGATTTATTCATTCGCCCCCCCTACCAATTTCGGGCGATCGATGGCCTGATGACCAACTTCCACCTGCCGCGGAGCACGTTGCTGGTGCTGGTCCACACCCTGGCCGGCGACGAATTGGCCCGGGCGGCCTACCGAGCGGCAGTCGAAAACCGCTATCGTTTCTACAGTTACGGAGACGCGATGCTGATTCTCTAGCGGCCCACCCCACGTGGCAGCTTGTCTCAGGCTGCAAGATTTCCCATTGGCCAGGGCGGAGGGGATGCTAGAATAACCAGCGAGCGTTCAATTATTTTTGATCGTTCAGGAGGTCAAGGTGAGCGGGCTCAGCCATTTCGACGACTCCGGCGCCAGCCGCATGGTCGATGTCTCCGGCAAGCCAGTCTCGCTGCGGACCGCTCGGGCATCCGCCCGCGTGCTCATGCGCCGCGAGACCTTGCAGCGGATTCGCGATCGGCAGGTGACTAAGGGCGATGTGCTCGAGGTGGCGCGGCTGGCCGGTATTCAGGCCGCCAAGCGGACCGGCGAGCTGATTCCGTTGTGTCATCCGCTGGGGATCGACGGGGTCGAGGTGGCGTTCTCGTTTCCTGACGATCGGGCCGTGGCCATCGAGGTGACCGTCCGCACCACGGCGCGGACTGGGGTGGAAATGGAGGCTTTGGTCGCGGTCGCCGTGGCCGGATTGACGATCTACGACATGTGCAAAAGTGTCGATCGCGGCATGACGCTGACCCACATTCGCCTGGAAGAGAAGACCGGCGGCAAAAGCGGCGATTACCTCCGCCAAGTCGACCCCGACGCCACCGAGCCGCCAGGCTGACCTCCTGGGCCGACCAAAACCGCGAACGCTCGACGACCAAACCACAGGGCACACACCCCGGAGGGCTCAGCAGCCCGGAACACTCCGGCGGTCAATCGCGGGCTGGGAGCCGACCTCGTGGACGCCACGCTTCGCCAAACCCAGTTTACGCCCCATGGGCTGTACGAGCCCATCGCCGAACCCCTGGCCCGCGTCGAACAGGTCCTGCGTGCCGAGCTGCAACACCCGCACCCCGGCGTGGATCGCCTGGTCCGCCATGCCTTCCGCCTTGGCGGCAAGCGGCTGCGGCCCGCCATGCTGCTGTTGGCGGCCCAGGCCGTGGGTCGGGTGACCGACGAACACATCACCCTGGCGGCCGTCGTCGAGATGGTGCATACCGCCACCTTGCTGCATGACGACGTGCTGGACGGGGCCGATCAGCGCCGGCATCTCCCCACGGCCAACAGCAAGTTTGGCAACCAGGCCAGCATCTTGGCCGGCGACTTTCTGTTTACGCATGCCTTTTATCTGGCCAGCACCCTGGACACGACCTACGCCTGCCAGGCCATCGGTCGTGCGACCAACCAAGTCTGCGAAGGCGAAATGCTGCAAGTCGCCACCCAGGGCGACCTGGAACTCAGCGAGGCCGACTACTTTCGCATCATCGATGCCAAGACCGCCGCGCTGACCGCCTGCAGCAGCCTGCTGGGGGCTTACTACGCCGGCGGCAACGAGCAACTCGTCGAATCGCTGGAACGCTACGGCCGTCACCTGGGCCGGGCGTTTCAGATGGCCGACGACCTGCTGGATCTGCTCGGCGATGCCTCGACGGTGGGCAAATCGCTGGGCACCGATCTGGCCCAACGCAAGCTGACTTTGCCCTGGATCCGCCTCCGCGATCAGGCCACCCCGGCCGAGCGACAGCGGTTATTCGCTCTGTGGAACAGCCCGGCGGCCAACGATCACCAGGCGTTGCTGACGGCCCTTGCGGACAGTCACGCCCTGGACGACGCCCGACGCACCGCCGAGCACGAGGCCCTGCAGGCCCGCGACATGCTGGCTGGGCTGGCCGATTCGCCCGCGGCCGGCGTATTGCAGGGCTTGACCGAGTACGTGGTCCGTCGCGCGCGATGACCTAGTCGTTGCCAGCCGAATTTCCTGGGCTTCGTGTGAATCTCGCCGGGCATGTTCGCCGAAATCTTGTGGTCTGGGCGCCGCATGGCGTGTGCTGCGGGCCGCTGGAGTCGCCTGAGGGGCGGCTTGGGCGGGAAAAGAGCACGCAAATCGCACGCCCAAACCCTGCTCGGCGCCCAGCCCCAACGGTGTAGGGATCGCTGGGTCGGGCGTGGGTTGGCGACCCCGGCGGGGTCAAGGAAGAAAGCCGAATTTTTCTTTCGAGACCCTCTTGCCAACGGTTTGGGTTCGGGTAGATTACGTGACCCGCTTGCGACGGCGACCGCCGGAGCGAGTGGAAAAGGATCGAGAAAAAAGTTGCCAAGACCCTTTGACAACCACTCGACTCCTGGCTAGATTCGCTTCTTCCCCTTTGCGGAAAGCAAGCAGGTGGACGCAGCCTAACTCACTGCCAGACGGTGACTTAGGCCCTGTCCACGCGACAGAAAGCCCGCCCTGAGTGCGGGCGATCCGGACCAGATTCCGGACGTGTGTTCTTTGACAATTTGGTTTTGGTCTTTGTGGCATCTGTAGCCGAGATCTCGAGTGTCAGAGGTCGACGCGGATCATTGCCCAAGCGATTCAGCGAATCCGAGCTTGTCTTGGACCAGCAGGGCCGCGAGGGACGATTCAGCATCGACGACATGAGAGTCTTTGAAAACATGATCATCGTTGCTCGCTCACTGTCCTCTTCCGACAGTGGGCACACTAGCACACGGCGATCGCAGAGCCTGGGACCGGCGGAACGCATCTCGCTTGCGGGAGGCGTTGCAAAGGCACCGAGGATGTGATCAATGTGGTCAAGCTAGTAAGGGCACGTGGGGGATGCCTAGGCGTCAAGAGAAGCGGCGTGGAAGTCTGCGATAAGTCCGGGGGAGTTGACAAACGAACACAGATCCCGGAATCCCGCACCAAACCCAGGGAACTGAAACATCTAAGTACCTGGAGGAATAGAAAGAAACCTCGATTCCCTAAGTAGCGGCGAGCGAAAGGGGAACAGCCCAAACCTTGGAGGTCTCCTCCGAGGGGTTGTAGGACCGACGACATGGACCTGGATTGCTAGTGGAACCGCCTCTGGAACGGGCGGCCAAAGAGGGTGAGAGCCCCGTACACGAAAGCATGAATGGCCTAGTCGGCACCTGAGTAGGACGGGACACGTGAAACCCTGTCTGAATCTGCGGGGACCATCCCGCAAGGCTAAATACTCCTTGACGACCGATAGTGAACTCAGTAGAGCGATCGAAAGGTGGGAAGAACCCCTTCTAGGGGAGGACACTGAACCTGAAACCACGTGCCTACAAGCGGTCGGAGCCCTTCGGGGTGACGGCGTGCCTTTTGCATAATGATCCGGCGAGTTACAGTTAGCGGCTGGTTAAGCCCCTCCGGGGTGGAGCCAAAGGGAAACCGAGTCTGAATAGGGCGCTTGTCGTTGGCTGTAGACGCGAAACTGCGTGACCTACCCATGAGCAGGGTGAATCGCGGGTAATACCGCGTGGAGGCCCGAACCCGTTTGGGTTGAAAACCGATGGGATGACTTGTGGGGAGGAGTGAAAGTCTAATCAAACGCAGAGATAGCTCGTTCTCTCCGAAATAGCTTTAGGGCTAGCCTTGAGTAACTACGTTACGG
>JBJHDE010000294.1:0-7002 GCA_050486385.1 Planctomycetales bacterium
GAACAGGCCATCAACAGCCACAACGTGGATCGTCGGGCCGACATCTACGCCCTGGGCTGCACGATGTACTTTTTGCTGATCGGCAAGCCGCCATTTGATACCGGCTCGCAGACCCAGCGGCTGATGGCCCATCAGATGCAGCCGCTGCCCGACATTGCCGAGAAACGCCCCGAGGCTCCGCCGGAGTTGATGGCGATCCTGCGGCAAATGACCGAGAAAAAGCCGACCCGGCGGCAGGCGACCGCCGAGGAAGTCAGCCGGCAGATCAGTCGCTGGTTGGACGATGCCGAGGACGCCACGTCCGAGAGCCGTTCGACCCTCACCGCCCAATCCAGCAATGTGTTGGGACCGGCCAGTGGCGAGTCGGTCTTCTCCTCGGGCGAATCGGGCACTTCGGCGGCCCAGGACGATCAACCCACCGGCCATGTGGTCGATGTGCCGGGCGTGCCGTCAAGCTCGGCCAGTACCGAAGAACGCCACAAAGAGCTGCTGCGACTCGAATCGCTGCTCAGCCAGCGGCAGGCCCAACTGGACGATCGCAACGTGCGGCTCGATCAGCGGGAAGGCGAACTCAACAAGCGGGCCTCCAGCCTGGACGAAGAAGAAGCCCAGCTCCGCAACATTTCGCAGAAGCTGGCCGAGCACCGTGCCGAGCTGCAGCGGTTTCGCGAGGACCTGGTCCAGCGGCAGGCCCAACTCAAGGGTCAGGCCGAGGAACTCGCCCGCAAGGCCCAGCAGATCCGCGACGCCTACGAGAAGCTCAAAAGCCGCGAGGCCGAGCTGGCCCGCAGCGGCCGAGGTTGATGCTGGTGGCGGCCAGGGCGCTTGCGCTGCTTAACCGGCGCTGGCCCCACTCAACCGGCGGTAGCAATGATCGCCGAGCCGGCGGCCGGGGCGAGCGCTGTGCAGTGGGCCAGGGCCGTTTCGGGCTGCAGCACGCCGGCAAGCTGATCGGGGTGCTGACGGAACCAGCGGGCGACCAACAACACCATGTCAAACGCCTCGAGCAGCAGCGGATCGTCGTGGACGGCGGGTCGCTCGTACACGCGGCGAATCACGCGGGCGGTGCGTTGGGCTTCGCGGTGGGTCGTGGGTTCGCGAAGCGTGCATTCCACCTGGCCACCACGGATGATGTACCACAGCGTCGTGCCGTCGGTATCGGCCAACGGATACACAAAGGCATACCGCTGCCGAGCCTGGGCCACCGTGTCGAGGTTGTTCCGCAGCCCACCCAGAATCGCAAGCTGATCGCGGAGTTTGGCGGCGGCCTCGAACCGCCGCTCGGCGGCAGCCGCCTGCATGGCCGAAGTCAGCTCCGTCAGCAGTTGCGTATCCTGCCCGCTAAGAAACGCCCGCACCCGCCGCAGGCGTCGGGCGTACGTTGTCCGCGACGTGGCGCCGATACATGTGCCCAGGCAGGTGCCCAGCTCGTGCCGCAGACAGCCGGGCGACTCGGCCAAGGGAAACAGCGCCTTCTGATCCGAGAACCGCATCGCCTGCGATTGGGCGCAATCGCGGAGCTGGAACAGATCGTTCAAGTGCCGGGCGGCCTCGCGGGCCCGCCAACCGCCCAACAGCGGGCCAAAGCAATCGCTGGTGCGGGCCGTTGGCTGGGCGGCGACGTACACGTAGGCCGCCGGGGCGCGACCGATGCACAGAAAGTTGCGTCGCAGCCGTCCCGGCTGGCCCTGCACGTTGTACTTGGGACGGAAGCGGCGGATGAGTTGCAGTTCGCGCAGCAGCGCCGCGAAGTCGTGCGGAAGCTGCTCCCAGACAATCGCCGCGGTCTGGGCCATCATCTGCCGGACCTTGCCGTCGCCTTCGGCCGGGCGAAAGTAGCTCAGCAGCCGCAGCCGCAGGGCCTTGCTCTTGCCGATGTACAGCAACCGGCCATTCTCGTCGAGCATGCCATACACGCCCGGCGTCTTGGGACAGGCCTCGCGGACACCCGCCCTGAGGCTGGTCAGATCCGAACCCGTCACATGGCCCAAGGGGATGGCTTCGCCCTTGGGTGCGACCCGGGCTGGGCCGAATCCCAGAAAGTCCGCTCCGTCAAACAGGCTGTCCACCGTGACACTTCCCTGAAGCTGGCCGCCTCCGGCGACCGGACCGATTCCTCACGACAAGGTCTATCTCTAAGGCCCGCCAACGCACGGTGCAAGCGTCCAGCAACAATTGGGGGCGTTGGGCGATCGTGGCAGCTCCTTCAACCGTTGGGGCCCGGGGCCCGGCTCACTCCGGCTTGGCCCCGCGGGTGACGTACAGCGAGACCCGTTGCCGCGGGCCAAACGATGGCACATCGCGGCTCAGCAGCTCGCGGGTGACCTCGCCCTGACGTTCGCGAATCTGGACCCGGTGGTTGGCCGTGTACACGCTGGTGCCGTAGACCACGGCAAAGTCGCTATCTTCGATGGTGAAGACCGGGCGGTCGGGCGGAATCTTGGGGACCACCGGATAGATGAAGGCCCCCAGAATCTCGACCCGCGAGCCGTTGCGCGCGGCCAGCTTTTCGCTTTCGTACTCGGTCTTGAAGCCCAGGGCCCACAACCGCGTGCCGTTGCAACGAATACACGGGCCATCGGCGTGGCTTTCGACATTCCATTGCCGGGCCCAAACCTGCTGAGGATGGCGAAAGTCGTAGTCCCAACTCACCGAGTTCTCAATGAACAGCTTGCCGCAGCCCGGGGCGTTCCAATACGGATCGATCGCCCCGTGCCGCACGACCAGGGTATGCGGCGAGGCATGCTCGAACCGCTGGATGTCCATCCGCTCAATCACCACGGATTGTGGTGTGTCGCCAGACTCCAGGGGCCGATCGAACCGCACGGCCGGCACGGTTTCGGGAAGATCGCCAGTCGGGTGAATCCGGCTGCGCATACCGAACAGCCGTCGAACATCACCCCGCAATCGGACCGTGGACCCCACCGCGTAATTGCCGGTGGGAAAGTAAATCGTCTCGGCGCCCGAATCGATGGCCGCCTGCAGGGCCGGGGCCCAATCGCCACCCGGCCCGCGGAGATGGGCGAAGTCGTGGATGTTGACCCACTCGGTCGGATCGCCCCAGGGGACCTCGGGCGTGTCTTCAATGGGCAAGTTGAGCGATTTCGGTTCGGTCGGAAACAGCATAAGCGGGTCGCGTTCGACAAACTCCTCGATGGCGCCTTTCGACTGAACCTGACCATTCCGCCCGAGCAGTGGGCTCGCCGGGTCGCCTTGCACATTGCGGACAAACAGGGCGGCCTCGGTGTTCTCGATGGCGGGCATCGGCGAAGACCGTTCGATCTGGCTGTCCAACAAGGTCAGCATTGCGGTGCCCCCGGTGTTGCGGATCGCGGGGGCATCGCCCGAACAGGTGAGTTTGCGGACCGCCAGGATGTCGCCGGTATTGCGAATGCCGACCTCGCGCTGATCGCGGAGTGTAAGGAACTCGAAGGTCATGCTGTACTCGCGGTGGGTCGCGGCGACCCCGACATCGAAGCCAATAATCTCGACGTGTTTCACCAACGCTGGCCCGTTCCAGGGCCGCAGCAACGACAGGCCAATCGCCCCGCTGCCTTCGGGGGCGCGAATGGTCACGTTTTCAAGACAGCCATGGTTGTTGGCATGAAAGTCGATCCCCACCGCACCGGGATTGTTCGCTCCCACATCGATGGTCATATCGAACAGATAGTTGCCAATCACATTGCCGGCACCCCGCCCCCAAGCGCCCCAAGGCTGCCAACCGTTCGAGAGCATGGGTTTAAGTTGCTCGGCATCGCCAAAACCTGGGGCGTCGTCCTTGAGGATCAACCTCGTCTTGTCGCGGCCGGCCCCCTGCACGATGAGGAATCGCGTCCAGCGGATGGTATCGCTGATGAGATAGTTTCCCGGTGGCACGTAAAGCGTGTTGTATTCCAAGGGCCGGCGATCGGCGAGTTCATCAAAGGCTTTTTGAAACGCGGCGGTGTCGTCGTGGACACCATCGCCCACCGCCCCGTAGCGAAGTTTCAAATCCACGTAGCCAATGTCCTCGGGCAGCGGACCAGGCTCGGAGCGGAAACTCACTTCGGCCAGCGGTTCACGGACAATTCGCAAAAACTCGTGCGGTGGCAACGGCCGTGGGGTGAGTCGCGGCGTCAGCAGTCCACCCCGAAATGGCTCGCCGCCAGCGACTTCGCCCAGTTGCAACTCGACCAGCCGTGTCCAGGGCTTCACGTCGGCCTCACTGAGTGGACGGCGGTCAATCCGGGTGTAGTCGAGATACAGCTCTACAGTCTTGGCCTGGGCATCGAACACCACGGCCGCATGCCGCCAGGGCTCGGCCGAGGCATGTGTCAGGCCCCGATAAATGTTGCGGCTCAGGTCGATCGCGGGGCCTTCCGGCTGCGTCCAGCGGGCCTGCCACCAAGGATAACTGTGCGGCGGTGGGCTGCGGACGATGCCCAGCGTCACCTGATGCCCGCCGTCGAGCGTCAGCCCCGCCATCCAGGCTTGCCGCCGCGGGGCCAATTGCAACTCGTGGTCACTGGCCTGGGCCAACACCTCGAAGGTCCATCCATCGGAAGTGCCGCCCTCGGCCGAGACCGCTTCGAGCGCGACCCGCCCTGGGCGTTTCAAATCCACCGCCCCTTCGGGTCCGGCCGGCAGGGCGTGACTGGTACCCGTCAGCGGATCGTAAAGGTAGCCCTCGGGCGTGTCGTGCCCGTCGGGTTGGGCCAATCGCCATATCTGAGCCTGGGCCGGTTGGTCAGCGTTCAACCCGGGCAGGCTCATCGCCCAGGCCACCGCGACCGCCATCACCACGCTGAACGTCCGAGGTCGAGTCACGAGCAACCGGACCGGGATCCCGCGGCGGACCGTGTTCATGGAAGGGCCTCAGGGGGAGAATGCATGTCCGTGAAAGAAACGCTCGCCGATGGATCGTCAGCTCGAAGCGTCGCGGCCGACGGCAACCAGCGCGCTATGGGCGAGAATAAAGGTTTTCTCTCCGGCTTGCGAGGCAAATCGCACGGTGGCCTTACGTTTGACGCCTGACCCGCTGAGCCCGACGACCCGCCCCAGGCCATACTCGGGATGGCGGACGACCATCCCCGAGCGGAAGCTGTCGGGATCGGGCCGTTCGCCGGAAGTCGGTTGGTCGCCGCTGGCGCTGGCCAGCTCGGCGGCGGTTTGCAGCGCGGGTGGCCCTGCGGGCAAGGTGGATTCCGCTGGCGCGGTGGATTCCGCGGGCTTGGCGGACCGCGACTCGAACCGCTCTTCGACCCGGGCGATGACGCGGCTCATCCAATCCTCATCGGGCCCATCTTCAAAGACCTCTTGGGTTTCGAAATCACGGGGCGTTTCCCAGATCATCTCGTCGCGGGGCAGCTCCATGAGAAACTCGCTGGGGATCGTCATGCGTTGCATCCCGCGAAAGCTGCGGAAGCGGGCCTGGCTGAGCCACAGCTCTCGTTCGGCCCGGGTCATGCCCACGAACAGCAGCCGCCGTTCTTCCTCGCGGCTGTCGTCACTTTCCTGGCTGCGTTCATGGGGCAGAATGCCTTGCTCGACGGCGATGATAAACACCACGGGAAACTCCAAGCCCTTGCTGGCGTGCAGCGTCATCAAGCGGACGCGCTCGGCCTCGGGCTCCAGGGCGTCGGTATCGGCAATCAGGCTGGTCTGCTCTAAAAACTCCTCGAGGTTGCCGCCGATCCGTTCGTCGAATTCGCCTGCGACGGTGATCAGCTCTTCCAAGTTGGCCAGCCGTTCCAGGTTCTCGGGGGTGTCGTCGCGGTATTGCGTGTCGTACCCGGTCACGGCGAAGGTTTTCACCAGCAGGGCGGAAATCGGTCCGTCCAGGTCCCGGCTGAGTTCCATCAGCCCCCGGGCAAAGCTCACCAGGGCGGTGCCGGCCTTCTTAGGCATACGGGGAACGTCGGTCGCGCGGGCCGCGGCCTGAAGCAGGCTCTCGTCGCGTTCGCGGGACGCCAGGATCAGGCGTTCCAGGCTCCGCGCGCCGATGCCGCGGGTGGGATTGTTCACAACCCGAAGAAAGGCGGTCTCGTTCCGGGGATTGTTTAACAGGTGCAGGTACGACAGGGCATCCTTGATCTCGGCGCGTTGATAAAACTCGAAGCCCTGCACAACCTGGTAAGGGATGTTGCGTCGCCGCAGCGCGGTTTCCAAGCGCAGACTCAGGGCGTTCATGCGATACAGTACGGCAAAGTCCGAGGCCTTGGCCTTGCCAGCGGCCACGTCGGTGGCAATCCGTTCGGCAATGGCTTCGGCCTCGTCGGTCTCGCTGGGATACATCGTCCAGTGGACCGGCTCGCCCTCAACGTTCTCGGTGAACAACTCCTTGGGTTTGCGGCGGCGATTGTGCCGAATCAACACATCGGCAGCGCGAAGAATCGCCTTGGTGCTGCGGTAATTCTGCTCGAGCCGCACGATCCGGGCATCGGGAAAATCGCGCTCGAAGTCCAAAATGTTATTCAGGTTCGCCCCACGCCAGCCATAGATGCTCTGATCCGGGTCGCCCACCGCGCACAGGTTGGGCGCGTCGATCGACAGCGCCCGGGCAATCTGGTACTGCACGGTGTTGGTATCCTGGTACTCGTCGACCAGGATGTACTCGTGCCGAGTGTCCAGCTCGCGGCGGAGGTCACTGCTCTCGCGGAGCAGGGTGAGCGTGTGCAGCAGCAAATCGTCAAAGTCGCAGGCGTTGGCCCGGGCCAGCTCGGCCTGATAGGCCGGCCAGACCCGCGCGACGATATCGTCCAAGGGATCGCCCGACCGGGGCACAAACGTCTCGGGCAACAGGCCGTAACTTTTGAGGCGGCTGATCCGCTGGGCTACGCGGTCGAGGGTGAAGTGGACCAATTCGGTGCGGCTGGCCTGGATCGCCCGCTTGAGAACCGCCTTGGAGTCGTTGGTGTCGTGGATTGAGGTATTGGGCTCCAGCCCCCCCCCCACGGCAAGGCGACGCAGCACACCGGCGCCCAAACAGAGGAATGTTCCCCCCCCCATGTTGGTGCCCGGGAC
>JBJHDE010000295.1:0-6979 GCA_050486385.1 Planctomycetales bacterium
CTGTTGGGTCGCCATGCAGTGGATTGAGGGGCGGAGCCTGGCGGCGCGGCTGGCCGACTCTCAGACGCCACGGCCCACTTGGCAAGAGACGCTGCTGGCCGGCGGGCAGATTGCCGCCGCGCTCGACGCCGCGACACGCCGGCGGATCGTCCACCGCAACCTCACGCCCAAAAACATCCTGGTCAGCGAGAATGGCCGACACTTCCAGTTGGGCGACCTGATGCAAGCCAAGGCCCTGGAGGGCTCGCTGGCCGAAGAACTCACCCGCCCCGGACAAATTGTGGGCGATGTGGTTTACCTGGCCCCCGAGCGGCTGCGGGGGCCGTCGGGCGGGGAGGACATCCGTGCCGATCTCTACAGCTTGGGCGCCATCCTCTACGAGATGCTCACCGGTCGGGTGCCGTTTGAGCAAAAGTCGCTGATGGAACGGCTGATGGCCATCCAGACGCAAACGCCCGTCCCGATTCGTCAACACAACCCCGAGGTGCCCGAGGCCCTGGAGGGCGTTGTGATGAAGCTGCTTGCCAAAAGCCGCGAAGAGCGATTCGCCACGCCGTTGGAGGTGATCCACGCCCTGAGAGCCGCACGCGAGAAAATCCTCGCGGCCGATCACCCCGTCTTCAACGCAACCGAAGCGGCCTTCACGGCTCCCCGGGCGCACGCCAGCGGGCGCGGCCTGGGACCCTGGGCCTGGATTGGCGGAGGCGTCCTGGGGGTGGCGGTCGGCCTGGTGATGCTCGGCTTGCCGGCGGCGTCCCGTCGTCCACCAGCAGATCAGGCCAGCCCGACCGTCGCGCAGGGCGGCGATGAGGACGCTCACCCCGCGACGCTGCCCGAGTTGCCCACCCACGCCGCCGCGGAGGCGTCGCCGCAATCGCCGTTGCGTCGGCCCAGCGGTGTGCTGCCACAACCCAGCCCCGAGGACTTTGCCGAGTTCTCGGCCGAGCGGGCGCCCGAGCCGCCGCCGGCCCCTGAAGCCGAGACCAGCGAGCCGCCCATGGCACCGGTTCCGCCCAGCGCCGAAAGCCCGCCTCCCCAGCCCATGCCTTCCCCAGAGCCCGAACCGCAAGACAGCTCGCCGGCCCCAGCACCAACCGAGGCTCCGGTCCCGCCGGCGACCCAGCGTCTGCCCGTGCCTGACCCCGACGATCGCCGCGAAGCGTTGCGAAAGGTCCGCGAGGTCTTCTCGGCCGAGTTCGCCGAGGGCGACCCACAGGCCCAGCAGGCTTTGGCCCAGCAACTGGCCCTGCTGGCAGCCGAGGAGGATCAACCCACGCAGCGCTACGTGCTGCTGAGCGCCGCGCGAGACCTGGCAATTGACGCCAACGGCGTGGACTTGGCCATCACCATGAGCACCACCCTGGCCGAGGCCTTCGACCTGGATGGCCCCAGCGAAATCACCGACACGCTGACCCGGTTGTCCCGCAACGCCCGTAGCGATCCGCAGCGGGCGGAACTGCTGGGGCACTATCTGGACCAGGTCCAAGCCGCCGTGGACCAGGAGCGGTACGACCTGCTGTCGCGGCTCATGTCGCCCATGGTAGAACTCGCCCGGCGGAGTTCCGACGCGGCCTTGCGGGACCAGGCCTTCGGTTTGCGTCAACGAGTCAACGAACTGCGGCGGATCTATCCGCAGGTGCAGGCTGCCCGCCTTCAAATGGCCGAAGACCCCACCTCCCCCGTGGCCAACGAACAGCTCGGGCGATGGCTGGCCCTGGTCCACGAGCAGTGGGACGAAGGCTTGCCGCTGTTGGCTCAAGCGGACAATACGACACTGGCCCAACTGGCCCAGGACGAGCTTGCCACCGAGCCCGGCGACGCCGCCGCCCGGGTGGCCCTGGCCGATGCTTGGGGCGAGGTCCTGCCGAAGATCCGTGAAATGGAACGCGACGCCGTTCGCCGACGAATGGCCAGCCACTACCGGGCGGCCTTGCCGCATCTGACGGGCCTGGAGCGGGCTCGCGTGGAGAAGGACCTCGATGAAGTGGACGAGACCTCGCAATAACCCTCCGCGCTCCTCGGCGAGTCTCTCTCCCGCACCGAGCGTTACGCCCCCACCCAGCACGGCCACCGCATCGGCCGAGGTCGTTGCCGTCGGTGCTACTCTTCTAGTACGGGCACAATCTCACCGCCTGATAACATTGCATAGCCATCCTCAAGAAGCGCCTCCAACAAATCGCCCCGAACTTGAATCAACCGGTCATTGACTGACATTTGCCCTCCCTGGCACCATCCACATTGATAGGCCAGAAACAAGATGTTATCAATCCATCGTTCCCTGGTACCTTTCTCGTTGAAGCCCACGAGTCTTGCCGAGTAAATGAAGGACTCAGAAATCCCGTGCAGTTTTGGCAAGAGAGGAACCAGCTTGCAGAAATACTGTTTCCAGTAGTCCAGCATCTCCTGCCCGCTAAGCGTGTTCATACCCACTCGGAGAGAAAAGTCATCCTCAAAACTAAGGAGGCTGAGCGCAAACCAATCGCTGGACAGGCCATTCGTTAGCAAACGGTGATAGGCGTGAAAGTGGGAGGGCGAAGGACTGTCGCAGGCCCACAATCTGTCCCAAAACAGCGATGTGAGACAGTACGGACGCCAAGCGACGACGCCTTTCCTGAAAAGCCCCTTGCCTGACGAGATAAGTATGGGGAGATCCTGGCTACGAGGATCGATGAGATCACATTCAGGCCACGTCCATTGCCCTGTCTCCCACGCCGTGTTCACGGTTGACCTGAGCGCTGCCCGCACCGCCCGATGTGTTCCGCGCAGAAACGACGGAAGGAGCCAGGCAGATTGGTCCACTCGATGGTATTTCTGAAACATTGTCAGCACCCTGATTTGCAGGCTGTCGAAACACAGCCGCCACTGACTGTTTGACAGGTCAATGCGACGGAAAAGGACAAGCGTGCGAAACTTACTATACCGATGCACCGCTGGTGCCGGTCGCCTCGGCCACGGTGCAGCGGATTCCGGCGCGTTCCGCCGACGGGTCTCGAGCGTCGTCAGGCGATTAAGTGGTCAACGGTTTCAGTATCCAGAGCCAGCTTTCCCCACCGACGGCTGTGGGTCCTGCGTGTCGGCTGCCGTTGTGGACAATCATCGTGGTCCGCTGACCCACCGTTTCCATGCGTGTCGAACCCCAATCGCTAGCGCGAATCCAAGAACCGACATCTGGACGTGAAAAACGGCGAGCCCGAGAAATAGGATCGTCATGGCAGCCTCACTGTGTCCCTGGGGCACTTGGATCGCCAACACACAGGCATAACTGCCGAAATTGATCGCCAAGGTGCTGAGGACAAAGGATCGCGGTGAATGCAATGCAGTTGCTCCCCCCATTCCCACGTAAACCAAAGAGTAGAGCATGGTATGCAAGAGGGTGGGAGTGGAACCAAGAATCCACAAGGTCACTCCAATGCCAGTTGCGAAGCTGACAGCGACGATCAAGACACCATGGAGCCTTTGGTGGCCAGCAACGGTTGAGAGGTCATCGCCAGACGAGCGATTCGGCCCATGCATGTAAGGATTGCACCCTTCGAACCACTTCATGCTGTTGCCTACTCTGACTGGGAAAAAGCCCTTCGGCACACTCTTAGGATCATCCTTGAAGGGAAACCAAGCGGGTCAAAGATTTTGAAACGAAGGAGCAAGGTGTTGACGGCCTCCCTGGAAACACCGTTTCGTTTCTTGTCGATAGAGATCAAGCATTTCGGGCCGAGAGATTTCGAAGAGCTCGAAATCCTACAACACACCCCGCCTCCCACCGTCGCCAGCGTGCTGCTGCCCGCGGTGGGGCACGACGTGGGCGTCGTGTAAAAGCGGCCGGTCAGGTGGGAGAGCACACCCCACAATCCGAGGAAAATAGTACCGGTACTACTTTCGCGGGGATTCCGTGGCCGCACTGCCCAGGCCAGGAACGCTAACTCCAGCGTTCGGCGGGACTTAGGAAAAATATCCCCGAGAGGATTCGAACCTCTAACCTTCGGCTCCGGAGGCCGACACTCTATCCAATTGAGCTACGGGGACGTGACTTCGAAGCGGAAAGCCCAAAGAGGTGGGGCCGACGATTCCGCGAGTCCTCTCATTGTCTTGTACCTGCCGGCGGGGCGACTGGCAAGGGTCGGCTGATTGGGGGGCAAGGTGGCGTCGGGGACGGGGAGGCCGTGCGGCCGGTGTGTGGGTTGTGGGGAGCGGTCTCAGCGGTTGGAGCTTTCGCTGCCGAAGGCGAGTTGCCGCTGACGATCGAAGTCGGTCGAGGGGGGATTCAGCTCTTTGAACAGCAGACTGGGCTGGATGTCGCGGTTGTGCTGGTACTTGTTGCTGTGGTAGGGCACGAAGTCGCCGTCGATGCCGTGGTAGAAAATCTGGCAAATCTGCACGCCCGGGTAGATCCGCACGGGGTGGACGGCAAACATTTCGAGCGTCCAGTAGCCGCAGAAGCCGACGTCGCCGAAGCCGGCGGTGACGTGGACGAACAGTCCCAGCCGGCCGATGGAGGAGCGGCCCTCGATCATGGGGATCAGGTTGTGGGTCTCGGTGCGTTCGGCGGTGCGGCCCAAGTACAGGGTGTTGGGCTGCAGGACCAGTCCGCTTTCGGGGATGACGTGTCGCCGCACGCGGTTGGGCCGGCGCATGTCGAGCACCAGCTCTTCGTAGGTCAGCAGCTCGTTGTGCAGCGAGAGGTTGTAGCTGTTGGGATTGAGCCGCTGGTCGTCGAACGGGTCGATGACGATGTCTTCGCCGAGTCGGCGGCGGATTTCCTCGCCCGAGAGAATCATGCGGGGCTCACCCCTTGTTGTGGGCAACGTGGTTCCAGGAGGCATTCCTGGCACTTGGGACGCGGGGCACGGCAGATGGCGCGTCCGAAGCGAATCATGCGATGCGTCAGGTCAATCCACTCTTCTTGGGGCACCAGGGCGTTGAGATCCTGTTCGATTTTGACCGGATTCTCGTGGGTCGTCAGACCCAGGCGGAAGGCGATCCGCTTGACATGCGTATCGACCACCACGCCGCTGGCAATCCCGAAGGCGACTCCCAGCACCACGTTGGCGGTTTTGCGGCCCACGCCCGGCAACGCCACCAGCGCGTCGATCTCGCTTGGCACCTGGCCGTCGTGCCGCTCGATCAACAGTTGACACATCCGGCGAATATTCGCGGCTTTGGCCCGCCAGAAGCCAATCTGGCGAATCGCTTGCTCGAGGTCTTCGACCGGCCGTTCGGCGTAATCCTCCACCGTGGGAAACTCGCGAAACAGGCCGGGGGTGACACGGTTGACTTGCTTGTCGGTGGTTTGGGCCGACAGGATCACCGCGACGAGCAACTCCAGCGGATTGGAGAACTCCAACTCGCAGGCTACCTCAGGATACAAGGTCTTGAGTTGCTCGACGACCCAGCCGGCCCGGCGACGCACCGCCACCCGACCGCTGGACACCCGTTTCATCCCGACGCTCTCCCGAAGGTTCGCCCGGGCTAGCGGTCGCCGAAGGCACCCTCCGTTGGTGGTGGTGTCTTCAGCAAATGCTCACACGGGTTCGCATGGTTGTTGCCGGCCGGGCGGTGCGTGTCAAGCGATGGCGGCGACCAATCCGCGCCGCCGACCCCCAGGACGGGTCCGCATGGTCGTTACACCCCGGCGATTCGGCGGCGGGTGTCCTCGCCCAGTTTGAAGAGCCCGCCGAGTTGCTCGGCCAGGGTCAATCGGATCTCTTGCACCAGACCGTCGTCGCTGACGGTCCCGCTGGAGCTGCGGGCGGCGACCCACAGGCCCAGCCGATAGAGCACGATTTCGGCCTCGCCCTCATCGCCGTCTTCGGGGGCGGCATACACGCCGCACAGCTCCTCGGGATGGCTGACCCGCATTTGCCGCAGGGTTTCGTCGTCGGGGTGGTCCTCGACGACCAGCGGGACCTCGATCATGAGTTGCCGAACCGTCTCCGGCAGGTCAAGCAGGACCTTCTCGAGCACCCGATCGAAGTGGTCGCGTTCGGCGGTGGTGAGAAACATAATTGTCCGGCGGCGGGCCGACGACCTGGGTGTCGACCCTGGGAGACCTCTGACACGTGACCCAAACTCTGGCGGGACGCCCTGCTGGCTTTTATGCTTGACTGCGGCGGAGCGGGCAAGTCCGAGCCGTCGATTTCCTTGCAATTGGAGAGCACACGATGTCATTTCGCTTTGGTCTGGCCGTTTGTTTGGCGGCGGTGGGGCTGTGGGGCCCCGCCACTGGGTTGGCTGACGACAACGCCCCCAAGCGGGCATATCTGGATGCCGACGAGGCGGGCATCGACTATCGGCTGCAGGGCGAGTACGCCGGCAGCTACACCAGCGACGACCAGGAAGCCAAGTTTGGCGTGCAGGTGATTGCCCTGGGCCAGGGCAAATTCCAGGCGGTGGGCTACGGCGGTGGGTTGCCGGGAGCCGGCTGGGATGGCGAAGAGCCGACCCGCGTGGATGCCACCCGCGACGACGACAAGGTCGAGTTCAAGGGCGATCGCGGCGTGGCCAAGCTGGCGGCCGATGGCAGCCTGACGGTGTACACCGCCGATGGCTCGGAGCAGATTGGCCAGGCCCGCAAAGTCGAACGCAAGAGCCCGACGTTGGGGATGGAGCCGCCGGAAGGCGCCCTGGTGCTGTTTGATGAGAACAAAGCCGAAGAGAGCCTGAAGAACTGGCGGAACGGCCAGCTCCACGAGGGCAAGTATCTCAAGGCCACTAATCCCTCCAGCATCGAGACGTTTGGCGATCACACCCTGCACATGGAGTTCTTGCTGCCGTTTATGCCCAATGCCCGCGGTCAGGGTCGGGCCAACAGCGGGCTGTACATTCAGCACCGGTACGAGTGCCAGATTCTGGATTCGTTTGGCTTGGAAGGCAAAAACAACGAGTGTGGCGGCTTTTATCAGATTGCCGCGCCGAGTGTGAACATGTGCCTGCCGCCGCTGGCGTGGCAGACCTACGACGTGGAGTTCACGACGGCCCGTTACGA
>JBJHDE010000296.1:0-6976 GCA_050486385.1 Planctomycetales bacterium
CTTCGGGGTCGGCGGGGCTGTCGTAAGCCGGCTTGGCGGCACCACGAATGACCGGGACGTCGTCGCCGGGGTAGTCGTACTTCGAGAGCAGCTCGCGGACCTCGAGTTCCACGAGTTCCAGCAGCTCGGCGTCGTCGACCAGGTCGCACTTGTTGAGGAACACCACAATGTAGGGCACGCCCACCTGACGGGCGAGCAGGATGTGCTCGCGAGTCTGCGGCATCGGGCCGTCAGCGGCGCTCACCACCAGGATAGCGCCGTCCATCTGGGCGGCCCCGGTGATCATGTTTTTGATAAAGTCGGCGTGTCCGGGGCAGTCAATGTGGGCGTAGTGACGGTTTTCCGTCTCGTACTCCACGTGACTGACGGCAATGGTCACCGTCTTGGTGGCATCACGCACCGTACCGCCCTTGGCGATGTCGGCGTAGGCCTTGGGTCGTGCCAAACCCTTGGCCCCTTGGACCGCGAGGATGGCCCCGGTCGTGGTCGTCTTGCCATGGTCAATATGACCAATGGTGCCGACGTTGACGTGGGGTTTGGTCCGCTCAAAGGTGTCCTTGGCCATTCTTGCTCCCTAGAAACAAATCTACTCCGCGGTTGGGGATCGTGGCACACGTTGCCGGAGAGCCGCTGAGGGGACTCGAACCCCTGACCTCGTCCTTACCAAGGACGCGCTCTACCAACTGAGCTACAGCGGCGGCCGAGGCCCCAGGTGCGATACCAACAGTGACGGGCCTTCAGAGCGGGTGAAGGGAATCGAACCCTCGTCTTCAGCTTGGAAGGCTGTTGCTCTACCATTGAGCTACACCCGCCTGTCAGATCGTCGTACTCTGGAATCTCATTCTCGCAGTACTGGTTGGGCCGCAAGTGGGCGGTGCAGGATTCGAACCTGCGAAGGCGAAGCCACCAGATTTACAGTCTGGCCCCTTTGACCGCTCGGGAAACCGCCCTTAACGGCACTCGGACTCCGGGGATGCCATCACGAACCCGTAATACTGGCACCCTGAAGCGAAGCTTAATAGCGAACATCACCCGAAGCCGTCAAGAACCCCCAAGTCGCACGCCCTGCAAGAGCTCGTGAAGGGAATCGAACCCCCAACCTGCTGATTACAAATCAGCTGCTCTGCCAATTGAGCTACACGAGCCTGATGGCCCCGCTCCGGGCCGGAATCGCTCCAATCCGAATCGAGGAGTCTACCGACTTCCCCCACGAGTTGACAAGGCGACTGAATCGGCATTCCACGGGATTTCTCCCCAGTTTTTTTCGCCGCTCTCATTCGCCCAGCCCGCCCCGTTCCGTATCGTTCAGGACACCCCAATCGTCCCCCAAGGTTCACCACCGCATCGCCCAAAAGAGTCCGCCCCAGCGCTGCGATCCCCCTCAAACTCCGCCGGTTCGACCGGGTTTCCGCACTCTGTGGGACCAGCCACCAGGGCCACACGTGCCATTCTAGGGCCTCTCTCGTCGAGGACCTTGGTGGCCAGCGGGCGGCTCCCAATCCCGTCGACACATTGGACTACGGCCCCAACGACTCGCAACCGACCGCCCCAGCGATTAGATTGCAGCGCTAGCGGTCCTGGGGATCGCCGCCGTTGACCCGTTTCCCCCTTGCTGGAGGGTGCAGGCTTGGCCTCTCTTGATCTCGCGGGGCTGTTGGCCCTGTTGGATGCCCACGAGCGGTTCGTGCTGACCACGCATGTCCGCCCCGATTGCGACGCCCTGGGCAGCGAACTCGGCCTGGCCGCGCTGCTGGTGGCCCGAGGCAAGCAGGTCCGCATCGTTAATGCCGACCCCACGCCCGAGGCCTACGCCTTTCTCGATCCCGAGGACCGCATCGAGACGTTGGCCACCGCGGGCGAGGGCTGCTGGCGGCCAGGTGATCTGTTCATCGTCTTGGATACCAGCGCCTGGAAGCAGCTTGGTCCGATGGCGGCGGTGTTCCGCGCGGCCACCTGCCACAAGGCCGTGATCGATCACCATCGCAGCAGCGACGACCTGGGCGCCGACGTCTACAAGGATATTGCCGCCGAGGCCACCGGGCGGATGATCTGGGAGATCGCTCAGGCGTGGGGTGAGCCGATCCCGTCGGTGGCAGCGCCCGCCTTGTTTGCCGCAATCACGACCGATACCGGTTGGTTTCGCTTCAACAGCGTGCAATCGCGGACCTATTTGGCCGCCGCCGACTTGGTGGAACGCGGCGCCCAGCCGCATGTGCTGCACGAAAAGCTGTACGAACAAGGCACGCTGGCCGGCCTGCGGTTGCATGGTCGGGTGGCCGCCCGAGCCGAGAGCGTGGCCGAGGGCCGGGTGATTCACGCCGCGGCGATGCTGAACGATTTTGTGGCCACGGGCAGTCGCCGGGACGAGACCGATGGGCTGGTGAATCGGCTGTTGGAGATCCAGGGGGCGGTGGCCTCGATGCTGTTTGTCGAGACCGAGCCCGAAAGCTGGAAAGTCAGTCTGCGGAGCCGGGGCGACCAGTTCGATTGCAGCCAGTTGGCCGAGCAGTTTGACGGGGGCGGGCACCGCAACGCCGCGGGGATTGCTTTCGAGGGGCCCATCGATACGGTGCGAACGCCTTTGCTTGCCGCGGCGTATGAGTTGATACGCGCCAGCGACGCCCTGACCCATTCCACGAACCAGACCGCCTCCGACGGCACCGCCGACACCGCCGATGGGGGCTCAGGCACCGCGGGGTCCGCCGAGAGCCAAGCGGTGGGGTTGAAATAGTTCGGCAGGTGGGTTCAGGAAAATCTCGGTCAGTTTGGCAATAAGACCAGCTCACGGAATCGAACAGACCATAAGGCCAAATCGAGCCAAGCAGGCCCGAGTTCACGGGTGGGGCTGCTTGTTTGTCGCAGCGACACAGGGTACGCTAACTTGCGGACTGCACAACGCTTGCCAGAAGCGATAGGGACCAGCCGATGACTCAGATGATTTTGCGCCGACACTTTGGGGTGTCGGCCTTGGTGGTAATGCTGTTGGTGGGCTCGGTTTCGCCGGTTTCGGCGGCCGAACCGATTGAGCGATTCCTCGATCGGCTCCGCGAACGCGAGATGCATGACGCGGCGTTGATGTACATCGACAGCCTGCGAAGCCGGCAGGATGTGTCGGCCGAGATCAAGCAGACGCTCCCCTATGAAGAGGGGCGAACGTTGGTCGAGCAATCGCTGACCTTCAGTGATGCCAAGCGTCAGCTCGATACCCTGGACGCCGCGGCCGCTAAGTTTCAGGCGTTTCTGAAAGACAACCCCAATCACGATCGGGTCCCCGCCACGGGCCGACAGTTGGGCCGCATTTTGCGGATCCGGGCCGATCGCCTGATCGACCAAGCGCGGCGACCGGTGAACGCCGCCCAGTCCGAGCAGATGCTCGAGGACGGTCGGAAGTACTACCGCGAGGCCCAGGCGGCCTACGAAGCGGCCGAGAAGACGCTGGATAAATTGGTCAAGGAATCGCGTCCGTGGCTGCAAGAGGGCACCAGTGCCCAGCAGGAGCGGGCCCGCACGGCCCGCAGCGACTACTTGCAGATTCGGCTGGATATTCCCGAGGTCGTGTATCTGCTGGCCCTTTCGTATCCCGAGGACAGCAAAGAGCGGTTGGAGTTACTGTCCGACAGTGCGAAGAAGTTTGACGAGTTTGCCAAGCAGTTCCGTCGGTACCACGCCGCCAGCTTCGCCCTGATGTATCAGGGCCGCAGTCTGATGGGCATGGCTGATGCCGAAAAGGACGAGAAGAAGGCCGAGCAACATCGCAAGCAGGCCGCGGCGCTGTTCACGCAGTTGACCGTTGAGGTCGAGAGCGATCCCGACGCCCGGAGCCTGCAATTTCAGGTGATTCGGCTGGCGATGGCCAATCACATGGACGCCAAGAAGCCCGAGTTGGATCAGGCGATCAAGCTGGGCGAGAAGTGGGCCAACGTCTTCCGGGGTCGCGAGGAAAGCAGCGTCGATGCCCTGGGCATCAAGTTCCTGTTGGCTCGGGCGTTGGCCAAGCAGCGCGAGGCCACCGAGGCCGCCAATCAGAAGCGGAATCTGGCTCGGCAGGCGGTGGAGTTGGCCCGCTTTGTGGCGCGGTATCCCAGCCCCTTCCGCGACGAGGCTCGGCAGATTGTGGCCGACCTGGGTGGCGGGGTCGATTCGGGCGAGCCGCAGACCTTCGAAGAAGCCTTCGAGTTGGCCAAGCAGCACCTCGAGACCTCGCGGGTGCATTCCAACGAAATTGCCCAGGCCAGTGACGATGAAGAGCGGGCCGAGGCCCGCAAGAAGCAGAAGGAGGCCGAGAAGGCCGCCTTCGACGCCTTCACGCTGGCGCTGAACATGCGGAACATCGGCGAGCCGCCGGCCACCGAGGATCAGATCAACCAGATCCGCTACTTCCAGACCTATTTGTACTTCCAAGAAGCGGCCCTCTGGGAGGCCGCTTTGCTGGGCGAGTTCCTGGCCCGTCGCAGCCCGGGGCACACCAGTGCCCGACCGGCTTCGGCCATTGCCTTGGCCGCCTACACCCGGCTGTACAACTCGCCGCAAGCGGCCCAGAACCGCAGCTTCGAGGCTCGCCGGATGAGCGACCTGGCCGACTTCATTATCAATGAATGGCCCGAGGACAATGTCGCCCGCCAGGCCACGCTGGCCATGATCGACATCTCCCGCGCCGCGGGCGATCGCGAGAAGGTGCTGGCGCTGTTGGCCAACGTGCCCAACGATTCGCCCAGCCGGGCGGATGTCGAACTCAAGGTCGGCGACTTCTTGTGGAAAGAGTATCTCCGCGAGAGCCGTCGGTCTGGCGAGAACGAAGCGGGCCTGTCGACCGAGGATCTGTCGGCGATGAGCCAGAAGGCCAAGGAGCTGCTCGAAGCCGGCGTGGCCACCGTTTCCAGCCGCAGCGGCGACGAACCGACCAGCGCCCTGTTGGCCGCCAAGCTGTCGTTGGCCCAGCTTTACACTCGCAGCGGGCAAATGCAGGAGGCCCTGGCGTTGATCAATGCCCAGGATCCCCCGGGCTTGCTGACGCTGGTCGAGGTCAATCACCCGGCGATTCAGCGGTTGCCGGGGCTGCGACCCGAGGTGTTTCGGCTGGCGTTGCAGGCCTTTGTGGCCAACAACGACCAGGACAAGGCCATCGATGTGATGGACAAGCTGGAGAACGAGTTCAAGGGCCAGGGGGCCGATGCCCAGACCCGGCTGACTCGCATTTACATCCGGCTGGGCCTGGAACTGCAAGAAGACCTCAAGCGGTACAAGCAAGAGGGCAAGACCGACCAGTACAACCAGACCCTCGATGCCGCCAAGGCGTTTCTCACCCGGATTGGTCAGCGGGAAGAAGGGGTGACCTTCACCGTGCTGAGTTGGATCAGCGAGACGTTCTACAATCTGGCGGAAGCCGCCGACGGGCCCGCCTCGCGGGAGTTCTACGACGAGGCCCGCAAGACCTATCAGCGGATGCTGAGCAACAAGGAACCGGGCTTCTGGCCGGCTGGTAACGAAGCCGCCTACAAGCTGCGGACCCTGACCCAGGTGGCCCGTTGCCTGCGAGGCGTCGGTCGCTACGAGGACTCGCTCAAGATCATGAAGGACATCTTGGAGAAGAATAAGAGCAACCTCGATGTCCAGCGCGAGGCGACCCAGACCTACCAGGATTGGGGCATCCGCGAGAAGGACACCGACAAGTTGACCCTGGCCATGATGGGCGACCCGCCCCGCAGCAAGGATAAGGTCGTCTGGGGTTGGGACTACACCCGCCGAGCCCTGCAAACCTTTGTTGGCCGGCTCCGCAACGAGGCCCTCGACGCCGAGCGGGCGGGCGATTCGGCCCTGGCCGCCACCAAGCTGCAACAGGCCGAGGCCTTCTCGTCGCGGTTCCACGAGGCCCAGTACAACCTGTCGTACACGATGTTCCACTATGCCCAGAATCAGACGGCCGCCGAGCGTCAGTCGCGGTACCTGGATCAGGCCGAACGCTCGATCACGGCCCTGGTGCCGCTGTATCCCGAGATGGGTGGCGAGGAGTGGTACGGTCGCTACGATCGATTGCTCCGCGACATCCAACGCCTTCGGGGCCAGGCCCCCACCGGCTTGGCGCCCTTTGTGGCTGCCGCCCGCGAGCGTCAGCAGGCCGCCAGCAACTAAGGCCATCGGGACTCTTGGCCCCAGCGGAAATCGATCAGGTGCTGGTCGGCGGCGGCAGCGGAGCGGGGCCACTGGAGCTCCCACCGCTGGCGGCCGCGATGATGGCGACCGCGACGCCGCCGATGATCAGCCACGTGTAGGAGTCCGGATCGGTGCGGGCAACCCGCGAGCCCTCCGAGGTGTCCGCCTGGGCCACCATCGGACCGACCTCGACCACCTCGGCCTGCGCACCTGCGCACGGCGAGGCCGCGTCGACGGTGAGCATTGCCTCGGCCGGCAGCGGCAGTGAGCAGCCGTCGGCCCAGGTGATAGTCGCCGAGGCGCCGCTCATGCCCAGAACCCGGTCGCCCGCCGACAGGGCCACGTCTCCGCGGACGGTGACGAAGCGCTCGCCCTGGTTGACCAGCACGCTGCCCTCGACCCCGGAAAGGACCGCCGGCGCCGGCGAATCGGCAGCCGCGGCGACCCCGGACCCCAACAGGGCCGCGGAGCAGAACAACGGGAGCAGTGAACGACGCATGGCGGATCCTTGTTCGGAAAGCGGTTCCAAACACTATACGGGCTTGACCGGGGAGACTCAACGCGAAGCCCGGGAATCAGGGGTCCCGGTGCCGGGAAATGCGAACCCCGTCAAACCAGACGCGTCCGGCCACCTGCCGCTCGCTGTCGATGCGCGCGGGCAGCTGCAGCCGGAGCCACTGCGCCTCACACTCCGGCGGCACCTCCACGTCGGCCTGGAAGCCGGTCCAGGCCGACGTGCCGGAGAAGCGTTGCGTGCGCCCGAGGACCTGCCGCGCGCCTTGCGCGCATTCGACCACCCACTCCAGGCCGCGGTCGTTTCGCAAGC
>JBJHDE010000297.1:0-6972 GCA_050486385.1 Planctomycetales bacterium
GGCCAACTCGATCGGCATCTCGTCGAGCAATGGCGAGCGGGCGTGGATTCCTAAAGGAAACCTCAGCGGCCACCCGCCCCCACAAGGCCGAGTCCGCGAGGTTGCCAGTGGTTTTCACCGACGGGCCTGGGCGGCGATGTGGTCGACGATCAGTCGTGCCACGTCGATGTCATGAGCCCGGGCGACGCCGCGCCAGCCGGGAGCGGCGTTGACCTCCAGGACGAAATGCCGGCCGTCGGTGGTTTCCAGAATGTCGACGCCGGCCAGCGACGCCCCGATCGCCTGGGCTGATCGCCAAGCGAGTGAAGCGAGTTGCGGGTCGGGCTGCCAGGGTTCGGCCTGGCCGCCACGGCTGAGATTTGTTCGCCAGTCGGTTTCGCTACGGCGGCGGATGCCCAGCATTTGCTCGCCCACGACCAGCACCCGGTAGTCGTAACCCGGGTGAGGCAAAAACGGCTGCAAGTACAGTACGCTGCCGAGTTGCTCGAACAGGCGGAACGCCCGACCGGCCAGATCGGGATCGGTCAGGCGACTCAGGCCGCGGCCCTCGGAGCCGAAGATGGGCTTGAGCACGCAGTCGCCGCCTAAGGCATCGAACGCCCGACGGGCTTCGGCGGCGGTCTGACAGACCATGGTGGGCGGGACGGGCAGGCCGGCGGCTTCGAGCCGCACCAGGGCCAGGTACTTGTCGACGGCGGTCTCGGCGGTTTTGGCCGGATTGATGACGGGCACTCCCTGGGCTTCCAGGGCCCACAGGCAATCCATGCGGAACACCACTTGCTCGACGCTTCCGGCTGGCATCGCGCGGACCAAGACGGCATCGAACTCAGTCAGGCTCCGTCCGGCGGCGGTGACCGCCCAATTGCGCGAACCAATCTGGGCGGTCAACTGGGTCGCGGCGACGGCTTCCAGGGTGTGGCTCCCACCCGCGGCGCGACGCAGGTCGCCCACATACCAACTTTCGGGTGCAGCCAGCACGGCGATCCGCACGCGACTCGCGCTCCCATCGCTTCGAGGGTGGGTGGCATGCAAACTGGCCCAGGGGCACAGGCCGGCAAAAGTCCGGTCGCCAGCGAAACGGATTCAACCGAGGAACGACTTCATACACAGCTCGGGGGCGGCGTTGCCGAAGGTATGCATCCGACCCGAGTCGACATTGATCAGCCGCACGACCGCCGGGGCAAACAGCTTGGGATCGATCTGGTAGAAGTCGCCCCCGTGCTGTTGAAAAATATCCAGGAAGGGCCGGCCGTAGTCGCTGCTGGCCGAGCTGACCATTCTGGGGCCGACTTCGGCCAATGAGTCGTCGTCGCCACGCACCCACAGCGTGACGCGGCTGCCATAAAGAATGGCGTCGTTTGAGCGGCCCAGGGCAGTCATGCCACTGCCACCACACGGCGGAAGCGGCGCCGCCCCAAAGCCGCTGAGCACCCGATCCAGATCGAATTGCAGCTCGTGCAACTGGTGCATGGCCGTCTCGACACTGCGGGCCACGATTTGCAGCATTCCCGCCGGGCTGGAGGTGGGGGCCACCAGGAGGGTCAGGTCCCCGACGGGAATGCCGCAGCGTTCGGCCATGCGGGCGAAGACCGCCGCGGTGGGCATTTCCGAGCTTTCCAACACGCCGAAACCGCCGGCGGTGGGATCTTCTTCTGGAAAGTCGAGTTCCTCGAACAACGGCTCGACCCGGGCCAACGCCCGCACCGCACCGCTGCCCATGGCAAAGAAATCGTCAAACTTCAGCGCCCAGCCGGCGTACTGGGCACCCAGACAGGCCAGCACCGGCTGATCGGTCCGCACCACGACATCCAACCCGGTGGGGAAATCGTCCTGGGCGGGCACCAGGCGGACGTCGCCGCGACCCGCCAGGCAGACCCGAGCCAACTCGATGCCGGCTTCCAGCCCCCCCGGGGTCTGCAAGCCAAAGTCCAGCACCCGGCCGCCGCCGTCGATCTGGTGGGTCGCAATCCGCAGGGTCTCGCGTCGGCGGAGGATCGACTCGACCAGGGCCGCTGACTCGCGGTTGAGCTGACCGAGGGCCGTAGCGCGTTGGGGAGCGGAAATGTTCACCGAGACTCTCCATGCGTGAGGACGTCGCGCGGGGCGGTGACGACGAAGTCGCCAAGCCGGTCCGCCCCAAAATGGTTGCGAAAGTGCTCGACCCCGTCGAGTCGGGTCGCCAGCGAATTGGGCCGATGCATGTCGAGCGCCAGGATGCGGATCCGGTCTTGTCCCAACAATCGTTCAAGTCGGGCGGTGGCCGTGGGCCCCTCGTGCCCGACAATACTGTTGAAATTGCCCTGCAACCACACCCCGCGTTGCAACATGCTGTCGATCAGGGCGACCCATTCGTCGTCGTCCAGGGCCATGCGTTCGGGATGAGCCAGGATGGGCTGGTAGTCGCGTTCCAACAAATAATCGATCGCCCGATCCGCCGCGTCGATCCAGGCCAGGCCCCAGTAGTCGACCAGCACCGCCCGCCCCGAACCCAGGGTGGGCACGCCGTAGGCTTCGAAGTCGTCGACGGTCTCGTGCGCCAAGCGGACCTCGGCACCCGTCCAAAGAAGGTAGTCTATTCCGCGGTCATCGAGGATCGCCCGCAGCTCGCTGACGCGGCGGCGGATCGCATCGGGGCGATTGCCGGGAAACATTTCGGGCCAGTAATGGGGCGTGCAGACGGTGCCCGCGAAGCCGGCGGCGATCAACCGCTGGACGCATTGCAGCGACTCTTCGAGCGTGCGGCAGCCGTCGTCGATTCCGGGCAGCAGATGGCTGTGCAGATCGATGAGTCCATCGACCGGCACATCGGGCTCGGCATCCCAGTTGGCCGGTGTCACGCTGCCCCCTCAATTGCTGGATGTCACCATTCGCCATCATGGTAACAAAGCCCTGGCCGGTGGCCAGTGGGGGCTTGCCGGGTCGTGGCGGCGGGACGTATGGTCGCCCCACGGACAGCGCGGGGCGAGTCCGGGTCAGGTCCCAGGTCAGGAGTAACTCCCATGTCACGGTTCGAACAGCTTTGCGAGACTCTTCGTCAGACCCGCAGGCAGTACTACGCCTATCGCGAAGAGTGCAGCGCCTTCATGTCAACCTTCATGATGGGGCTCCGCGAGTACCTGGACGTCCCGGACGGCTACTGCGAGTACTACGCGACCCAGGGACACTGGAAGGGCCGTAAGGTCCCCGGCCTGACGGCGGCGATGCACCTGGACGACGACAGCTACTTTCATATTGGCGTGGTCATCGACCTGGTCGAAAAGCCCGATACCTTTCCCACCGAGCCCAACGGCTTCATCCTCAAGCTGAAGAAGCGGGACAACGCCTTTGAGGTGATTCTGCCTGACGACAAGCAGTTCGTCATCGACGCCGTCAGCGAAGAGGCCTTCGAGCCGGTCTACGAGCACATGTTCAACATCATGCGGAAGCGCTACGACAACGCCCTGCGGGAATTCTTGGACACCGCCGACGTCAAGCGTCGCCAAGGCTTCTGAGTACCCCCGAAGAGTCCGCGAGGTCGCCCCACCGCAAGGCATTCGCGGAAGCCCGGCGACACACGAAGCCCAAGCAACGCCAGAAGGCCCGCCGGATCAGAAGGCGTAGCGGAGCACGGCGGCCAGCTCGCCATTGCCGGGCAAATCCTGCTTGCGAACCGCCAGCACCCGCGCCCCGGTCAGTAGCGCCCGAGCGGCGATCTCGTCGACAATGTCGTGGCTCTTGGCGCAAGGGCCCTCGGCAAACTGGACCTGACCCTGATCGTCAATCGTGCCGGGCAGCACATGGTCGATATCCACCAGCAGCTTGCGGATCGCCCCGGCCGTGGCGGCTCGGGCGGCCTGGGCCACATCGCTGGTGGTCCGCCACTGGTTGCTCTTTTGCTCAAACAGGCCGTGAACCTCGGCCAGCTCGTCGCGAAACAGCTCGTCCAGAATGGCCCGGGTGGCGTTGGCCAAATCGGCATCGCTCATGGCTTCGGGATTGGTCGAAATCACCGACTTGGCCAGATGCGGATAGGTGTTCACACCCCGATAGATCGACAATAGCGGCTCGGTCGCGGCCAGAATCAGCGGCGTCTCGCGGCCATGCAACAGGTCGCGGAGCGCCTGGTCGACTTGCCGGGCGTACTGGGTCAGCCGCACCTTCTTGCCTTCCGAGCCTTGAATCCGCCCGCTCGGGGCCCGATCGCGGAGGGAATCCTTGGCCTGGCCCACCGCGCTGGCGGCATCGCTGGGCATGCCATCCACCTTGAGCGCGAAGGCCGGCAGGTCGGCGGTCACCTCGACCACGCGGGTGCTGTTCTGCGCCAAGGCCAGCACCAGCGCGAATTGCGGCACCGTCACCGAACGCAGCAGCGGCTTGATGAGAAACTGATCCGAGGCCTCGACCACCGGCTGCAAGCGGTTGGGCAGACGAAACGTCTGCAACCGCTCGGGCGTGGCGAAGACCGCCAGGCTGTTGGCCTGGTGATCCCAGAAGAGATCGTCGTCGATCAGGTCGAACAGCAGCTCCTCGAGGGCGCGGACCTCGCGCTTGTCGTGATCGGCCAGTTGATCCAAGGCTTCCTTGGACAGGTTCTTCAGCGCGATCCGATCCGCCTGGGCCTGTTTCGACAGCGGGGTGGTCGGTAGATAGATCGACACCCGCGCCGGACCACGCGAGTGGATCAGCGATTCGATGTCGCCTCGGGTGGGAATATCAACATGCAGCATGATGGGGCCATTGTGTCGGAGGGGGGGGCGCGGCCCAGCCATTGGGGCCGGCTAACGCGGTTGAGATGTCCGAGCAGAATGCCGGACCCGCCGATGGTTGGCAAGCGTGCGGAGGCGGTTGGCCCCCGTGATGTGGCCGTGGGCAGGCTGGCGGTCCCGTCAGTAGGGGGAATCGGCCGGGGTGAACTGGCCCGAGACCTCGCCGGCGAGGCGCAGATCATCGGGATTCAGCCGGCGGACCGGGGAGCCCTCGGTCAGGTCGAGCCGATCGAGTTCCACCCACATCAGGTTCGGACTGGTCGACAGCTCGAAAAAGTACCAGCGATCGGTCAGATCGGCGGCGGTGCGGTACTCGGTGTTGTAGATGCCGAACCCGTGGTAGGGCGCTCCGAACGGCACCGAGGCGTTGCGGGCAATCGCCAGCACGCCAGCCATCGCCTCGCGGAGATTCTTAGGAGGCGGCAACAACGCTGCGAAGTAGCTGGCCCGTTGGAAGCGGTCCACGGCATTCACGTTGCCTGGCAGCGGCAGGTCCGAAGCCGGGTGCGAAAAGTCGTGCTGAGCCAACAGCTTGAGCTGTTCGTCGTAGGGCGGATCGTTGGTCATCACCACGTAACGCCGGTCGTGATGCACTTGCGGGCGACCCTGGTCGAACTCGACAATCGCCGAGTCGCCGCTGGCGTCTTCCAGCGCCAAATGCACCGTGGCGTCACGGCCGCGAGCGGTGGCCATCACAATTTGCACACCGTCCAGCAGACCCAGGGCCTCTTCGACGGTGGCTGCCGAATCCAGCAGGTACTGGGCCCACAACCCCGCGTGAATCGCCGGCTTCGCCAGATCGCGTGGGCCGAAGTCGGTCGACTTCAGGTACAGCATGTGGACGGTGAGGCCCCGCTCGTTCATGCCGTCGGCGGCCCCCATTTCGTACACGGTGGTCACCAGGCTGCCGTATTTCGAGGTCCAACGATGGGGATTCTCGATGTCCGCTGGCTGGTGGCCCAGCTTTCCCCCGTCGCGGGTCATGCCCCGGGGGAAGGCCGTCAGCATCGGCTCGGTCGATTCGGGCCAGTCCATGGTTCGCGCGGCGACCACGGCCAGGTGGTTGGTGTTCCACAGGATGCGTGTACACATCGTCGGGTCCTCTCCACTGGGCGGAAACGGGGCCAGGGTCGGCGGCGACGAGGCCCAACGGTGGGCCAACTCAACCCCGCGCCCGCAAGCTGGCCTGCCAGCGATCGAGCGCGGCGGCCAGGATGATGACCGAGCCCAGGATGATGCGGTTGTAATCCTGGCGGAGGCCCAGCAGGATGATGCCTTCGTCAATCATCTGGATGATCAGGGCTCCCAGGACGGCCCCCAGGGCCGTGCCTCGCCCACCGGAGAGACTGGCTCCCCCGACGACCGCGGCGGCAATCACCTTAAGTTCGTAGTTCTGGCCGTCCGTACTGGCCGCTGCCCCGTGGTAACCGATGTTGATGATCGCCGCCACCGCCGCGGTGACGCCCGCCAGCGTGTAGGCGGTGACCTTGATGCGCGCCACCGGCAGACCGCTGTAGCGGGCGGCTTGCTCGTTGCCGCCCACGGCGTAGATCTGGCGGCCCTGCACGGTGTGCCCCAAGTACCAGGTGCCCCAGAGGGTGGCCAGCAGCAGAATCACCAGCGGCACGGGATAGACGCTCTGGCTGGCGGCCTCTCCCACCTGGACGCTCCAACTGATGAAGCCCTCGACAAACGCCGGATGCAGGTTGGTGATGCTCTCGGCCCGGGTGGTGACAAAGGCGATGCCGCTGAAGATACCCATCGTGCCGAGTGTGATGATAAACGGGTGCAGCCTGAGCCAGACGATTCCCAGGCCGTTGATCATCCCACACACCGCGCCTACCGCCAGACATACCAGCACAACGCAGGCCACCAACAGGCCGTCGGGCATGCTGGTGATCAGTCCATGCACGGCCGCTAGCGGGCCCGCCAGTCCATCGGGCTGAGTCGCGGGCCCCAGCAAGCGCAGCAGGCTGGCCCCGGCCAAACCGCTGAGCACATAGATGCCCGCCACCGACAGGTCGATCCCAGCGGTGACAATCACCAGGGTCGCCCCAATCGCGGGGATGGCCACATAGCTGGTGTTCTTGGCCAGCGTCAGCAGACGGTCGAGATTGAGAAACTTGTTGCGAATCTCGACGTAGCCTTCGGCCTGATGCACGATTTCGACGCTGCCGGCAAACACCGTCAGCACGGTGCCCAGCACCAGAATCACTCCCACCAGGCC
>JBJHDE010000298.1:0-6962 GCA_050486385.1 Planctomycetales bacterium
GGGGGCATTGAGCACATGGATCATGCGATCGCCGTGGACCAGGTGGAAATCGTCCAGCAAACGGCCATCGCGACCCACGGCCTGGGCCCGCACGCCGGCTCCCCCCGGCACCAGATCAGCGGCGGTGAGCGCGGGCACCAGGCGTTGCAGATCCCTGAGGAACACCCGCTTGTTCCAAGACCGCCATTGCTCGCGGAGGCCGGTTTTCCAGAACTTAAGTGATAGCCGCCAGAAGCCGCCGTCGGCGGCTAGGGCCGCGGAGTCCCGCAGCGAGAAGCTGCCCTTGCCATACCCTTCTCGCTTGAGGGCCAACACGGCGTTCGGTCCCGCTTCGATGCCGCCACGGATCATCCGCGTGAGATGCACTCCCAAAAATGGCAGCTTGGGGTCGGGCACCGGATAGATCAGGTTTCGCACCAAGTGGGTGGCTGACGGGGTCAGTTCGAAGTACTCGCCGCGGAACGGAACGATGCTCACGCCGGGATCGACTTCGCACAGCCGAGCAAGCCGATCGCTGTACAGCCCCGCGCAGCCGATCAGGCGTCGGGTGGCGAACTCGCCACCACTGGTGGTCAGCACAATCTGGGGCCCCACCGCACAACCAGTCACCCGACACCCGGTGTGGATTTCGCCCCCGGCGGCCTGAATGCGTTGGGCCAGACGCTGGGCCACGGCGGGATAGTCGACGATGCCGGTCTCGCGGACCCACACGCTCGCTACACCGGCCACATGCGGTTCGTATTCACGTAGCTCCTCGGGCCCCAGTTGTCGCAGGCCGGCAAGTCCGTTGGCGGTGCCGCGTGCGATGAGCCGTTCCAAGGCCGGCAGCTCGGCCTCGGTGGTGGCCACGACCAGCTTGCCGCATCGTTCGTGCGGAATCTGCTCGCGTTCGCAAAAGGCGTACAGGGCCTCGCGGCCGCGGGTGCAGTTCAAGGCCTTGAGGCTGCCGGGGGCGTAGTACAGCCCCGAGTGGATCACCCCACTGTTGTGCCCAGTCTGATGGGCCGCCAGGCGATCTTCGGCCTCCAGCACCACAAGCTGGCGATCGGGCCATCGCTGCAGAATCGCGTCGGCCGTGGCCAGCCCCACGATCCCCCCGCCGACGATCACCACATCGGCCAACCGCATCGCATCCTTCCGCAATGATGCCCCGTCTCTCCGCCTGGTCCGCACACCAAACGCGGACCAAAGCCAGCCGGCCAGCAACGGCCGAGAGCCGAGAAAACCCTGCTTGTACCAACTCGCCGGTTCGCCCGAAAGACGCCAGCACGCCCCCTCTCCCCATCGCGACCGCGCTGGCCGGATGCTGCTGGCTTGCTATCCTGGGCTGAGGGCGCACTCCGCTCAAGTGCAGCCGCCGGTCGATGACACGCTCGGATCGCAAGCCCATGACAGCGCGACGGTGGACGATGGGGCCAATCGCCGGAACTCTGCTCACAATTCTCATTCTGGCCGGATTGGGGGTCTGCGTGGTGTTCGGCATCAAGAGCTATCTGACCCAATCGCCGGGCACCCTGGGCCTGGTCGATGGCCGCTTGCGGGCGTGTCCCGACTCGCCCAACTGTGTGTGTTCGGAAGACTCCCGGCCCGACCACCACATCGAACCGCTGGCCACCGGCGACGACCCGGCCGCCGCCTGGCAGCGGCTCCGCGAGGCCCTCGCCGCCGAGCCCCGTTCGCGCGTGTTGACCGACGAGGAGCACTACCTGCATGCCGAGGTCCGCTCGTTGATCTTTCGCTTCGTGGACGATGTCGAATGCCGACTCGACGCGCCGGCCGGCGTGATCCACATCCGCTCGGCCTCGCGGGCGGGCTATTCCGATCTTGGCGTGAATGCCGCCCGGGTCGAGCGGCTGCGACGTCGGGTCGAGGCGGCCGCGCCCTGACGCCTGGGCGGGGCGATTGCTATGGTGATCGCTTGTGGATCCGGACGGCCAATCCGTCGGCGACACCCGAAGGCAGGAGCGTGGCGACGTGGCGACTTTCGCGGTGGGCATTGACCTGGGCACCACCAACAGTGTGGTGGCCTACGTGCCCTTAGACGATGCAAACGCAACGATTCAACTTCTGGCATTGCCCCAGCTTGTGGACGCCGGCAGCGTGGAATCGCGGACCAGCCTGCCGAGCTTTCTTTACCTGCATCGCGACGACGAAGACGCCACCAGCCTGAGTGTCCCCGGCATCGAGACACCGGGTTACACCGCAGGCGAGCTGGCCCGCAAGCAAAGCGCTCGGAATCCTCACCGCACCGTGGCCGGGGCCAAGAGCTGGCTGAGCCACAGCAAGGTCGATCGCCGCGGGGCGATTCTTCCGTGGAATGCCCCCAGCGACGAGGTCGGGCGGATCTCGCCGGTCGAGGCCTCGCGGCGGTATCTGGCCTATGTCCGCGATGTGTGGAACGCGGCCTTCCCCGAGGCCCCGCTGGACGAGCAAAAGGTCGTGCTCACGGTGCCGGCTTCGTTTGACGCCAGCGCTCGCGAACTGACCCGCGAGGCGGCCCACCAAGCGGGTTTGCCGGCGGAGTTCGTCTTGCTGGAAGAGCCGCAAGCGGCGATCTACGCCTGGTTGGCCGATGTGGGCGACGGCTGGCGAAAACGCTTGCACGTAGGCGACACCTTGCTGGTGTGCGATGTCGGCGGCGGCACGACCGACTTAACCTTGGTGGGCGTCAGCCAACAGCAAGGCAATCTCGCGTTGGAACGTCAGGCGGTGGGCAACCACGTGCTGGTGGGCGGCGACAACATGGACCTGGCCTTGGCCCATAGCCTGGTCGAGCAGTTTGCCGCCCGGGGCGTGTCGCTCGATCCCTGGCAATCGGTCAGCCTGTGGCACGCCTGCCGCGGGGCCAAGGAGGTGCTGCTGGGCGACAGCCCGCCCGAGTCGGCCCCGGTCACCATTCTCGGTCGGGGGCGCAAGCTCATCGGCGGCACCGTCAGCCTGGAGGTCACCGGCCAGCACGCCCGGCAAATCCTGCTGGAAGGCTTCTTCCCCAACTGCCAGGCCCACGAGGCCCCGCTGCGACGTCGGGCGTCGGGCTTTCAGGAATTGGGTCTGCCCTACGAAAACGACCCGGCCGTCACGCGGCACCTGGCCGGGTTCCTCACCGCCCACGGCGGCGACGCGCCGGTTCGCCCCACGCATGTGTTGTTCAACGGCGGGGTGTTTCGGGCGTCGGCCTTCCGTCAGCGACTGCTCGACGTCCTGGGCGGCTGGTTCCCCGAGCATCGGGTCGAACCGCTCGACGGTCGCGAGGATCTGGATCACGCCGTCGCCCGGGGAGCCGCCTACTACGGGGCGTTGGTGTGCGGTGGGCGTGGGGTGCGGATTCGCGGTGGCACAGCCCGCAGCTACTACGTGGGCATCGAGACCGCCGGGCTGGCCATTCCCGGGGCACCGCGACCGCTGAACGCCCTGTGCGTGGTTCCCTTCGGCATGGAAGAAGGCACCGAGATTGACGTTCCCAGTGGCGAATTCGGTCTGATCGTCGGCGAGCCGGCCCAGTTTCGGCTGTTCAGCTCGGCCGTGCGGAAGGAGGACCCCGCCGGCACGATGCTGACCCACGTCGACCCCGACGAGCTGGAAGAGACCGCCCCAGTCGAAACCACCCTGGAAAAAAGCCCGACCCTGGAAGACGACTACGTGCCGGTGCGCTTTCAATCGCGGATCACCGAACTCGGCGTGTTGGAATTGTGGAGCGTCTCGACCCGCACGCCGGATCGCTGGAAGCTGGAGTTCAGCGTCCGCGAGGACCAGGAATGATCCCGCCCCGAGCGACCCACTGGACGCTCCGCACGCGGTCCCTGGAATTGGGACGCCGACCGCGGGTGATGGGCATTGTGAATGTCACGCCCGACAGCTTCTCGGATGGCGGGCGGTTCCTGGCGGCCGACCGGGCCATCGCCCACGCCCAACGGCTGGTCGCCGAAGGGGCCGACCTGCTGGACATTGGCGGCGAGAGCACCCGACCGTACTCCGAGCCGGTGCCCGAAGACGAGGAACTCCGCCGGGTGCTGCCGGTGGTGCAAGAGGTCTGTCGCACGCTGGACGTGCCGGTCTCGGTGGATACCACCAAGGCCGGTGTGGCCGAAGCCTGCCTGGCCGCCGGGGCCGAAATCGTGAACGATATCAGGGGGCTGGCCCACGACCCCGACATGCTGAACGTGGTCATTCGGCATCAGGCGGCCGTGTGCGTGATGCACATGCAGGGTACACCGCAGACCATGCAGGATGACCCGACCTACGACGATGTCGTCAGCGAAGTGGCCGACTACCTGGCCCAACGTCGCGATTGGCTGGTCGCCGCCGGACTCGACCTGACCAAGATCTGCCTGGACCCCGGCATCGGCTTTGGCAAGACGCATGCCCACAATCTGGCACTGTTGCGCCATTGCGCTCGCTTTCACGATTTGCAATGCCCCGTGCTCATCGGTCATAGCCGCAAGGGATTTATCGCGCATGTGCTGGGCGACCGCGACGCGGATCGCACGGCCGGCAGCGTGGGTGTGGCCTGCGCCGTGGCACGACGGGGCGCACACATTGTGCGGGTCCACGACGTGGCGGCGGTTCGCGATGCGTTGCTGCTGATGGAAGCCGCCGGCGGCCTGGATGACTGACCGCACTCCTTAGCCGATACACAATGAACCGCGGCCCTTGCCGCCAGGCCGCTCCAGCGGTTTGCCATGCGGCTCGGCCCTTCGTAAAGTTGACGCTTTTGCTTGCACGCGCCACGCCAACATCGGTTTGCTTATGAGTACGATTCGCCTGCCCGCCGACACCAACCAGGTGCTGGGCCTGGCCCGCTACGCTCGCGACTTCTTGAACGGAGAAGGCCCGCCGGTTGGCCAAGCCGCGCTCCAGCGGGTCGAGGAATTCTTCTTAGATAGCCTGGGCTGTGCGGTCTCGGCCTTGGGCGCGGGAGCCAACGCCCCCACGGTGTTGCGCAACGAGGCCCTGGACTACGCCTGCCCCAATCCCCAGCGGGGAGCCACCTGCCTGGGTTCGTCGCTCCGCGTGTGGCCCGAAAAGGCCGTGGTGGCCAACAGCTCCGCCGCCCGCGAATGGGACTCCAACGGCACGAACTTTGGTTACAACCCACAACTGGGTTTTGTGAAAGGCGAATTCGGTCACAATGACTTTTATCCCGTCGTCTGGGCCGCCGCCGAACAGACCGCCGCCGATGGCTCGCGGGTCCTGCGGGCGATGCTGCTGATCGACGAGATCCGCGGCCGCCTGGCGGAGGTGTTCGCCCTCCGCGATTACAAGATCGACCATGTCTTGCACGGGGCGATTGCCTCGGCCGTGGTCTATGGCACCATGCTGGGCGCTACGCCCGAGATGATTGAATCGGCCGTGGGCCTGGTGGTTGCGCACTACGTGCCGTTTCGCGCGATCCGGGCGGGCCGACAGCTTTCGGATTCCAAAGGGGCCTCGGCCGCGCTGAGCAGCGAAGTGGCCGTCATGAGCGTCCAGCGGGCGATGCGTGGCTTTCGCGGTCCGGCCGATGTGTTTCGGAACCCGCAAGCCGTGTTCTGCCTGTTCGAGCCACCCGACCGCCCCGACGCCAGCCCTTTTGATTTGGTCTTGGGCACGGGGGAGGACGACTTCGCGATTCTCGAGATGCATTTCAAACTCGGTCTGTACGAGCACCAATCGGCCGGGGCGATTCAAGGTTTGATGGATGTGCTGGGCCGGCATCCCGAGTTGTTGACCGACCCCGAGGGTTGGGAACGTGTGACCATCGAGATTTACGAACCGGCGTTCAGCATCATTGGCGATCCCGCCAAGCGCGATCCTCGGACCCGGCAGAGCGCCGACCACTCGATGGTGTACATCATCGGCACGCTGATCCGTAAGGCCTTCGAGCAACAACACATTGGCTGGAGCGAGTTGATGCTGCTGCCCGAGGACTATGACGACGACGCCTTGCTGCACACGGCGACCCGAAGCTGGATGGAACGCATGGAATTCCGTCACGGCGGGGCCGAGTTCGATCGCCAATACCCCGAGGGCATCCCCACGCGGCTGACCGTGCATCACCGCCGGCTGGGCGAACTCACCAGTGGGCTGGTTCGCTTTCCGTTGGGCCACGCCCGCTATCCCGATCGGCCGCAAGTGCAGGCCATCCTCCGCGACAAGTTTCGGCGATTGGCGGCCCTGGGCGTCGACGATGTCGATGGCCTGGCCCGCCGCTTTCAGAACCTGGCCGACAAGTCCGCCGAGGAGATCGCCACCGCCCACGACTTTCCCCTCCGCGGCTGCGAAAGATAATGCACGCTTTGTGAAACTTTCTTCGAGGAGTGATTCCTCGACAGCTCGCCGCACACCGTTTGGGAACAGGACTCGCGTCATTCCCAAAGACTGCGCGACGGTACGCGAGCCCTTGCAGGATTCAGACAGAAGAAATGCAAAATGAACCACGGATGGGGGTAACCGTTCACACCCCGGGCAGCAGCGAGGGTGGGAGTTGGCCAGAAAAATGGCTAGTAAGGGCGTTGGTCATGTAAGCGAAGATGTTGGGGCCTTGCTGGCGGCAGGTTCCGATGATGCTGAGCCTCGTTAGCCCGGGGTTCCTCCCAAACATCCACGGCCTAGCGACTCGTTAGAAACCGGACGCTAACGCGTTCCGGCTAATGATTCATCGCCACCGCAACTCCATCAACTCCATCAGCCCTCGGGCGTTAGCCCGGGGTTCTTCCCAAACATCCACGGCCTGGCGACTCGTTACAAACCGGACGCTAACGCGTTCCGGCTGATGATTCATCGCCACCGGAATTCCACCAACTCCACCAACTCCACCAACTCCATCAGCCCTTGGGCGTTAGCCCAGGGTTCTTCCCAAACATCCACGGCCTAGCGACTCGTTACAAACCGGACGCTAACGCGTTCCGGCTAATGATTCATCGCCACCGCAACTCCATCAACTCCATCAGCCCTCGGGCGTTAGCCCGGGGTTCTTGCCAAAC
>JBJHDE010000299.1:0-6935 GCA_050486385.1 Planctomycetales bacterium
TGATTCCGGCAGTCAATGCCGAATCGGTCGTGTGACTCGGGGTGGTGTGTCAGGTGGGCTTTGACAACACAAGTCAAACCGACTGATTTCCGCACTGTTCCAAGACTTGCGCAGAGATCAGTAGCGTTACGCCGAGTGACCAGCCCTCAACGCTTCGTCTGGTTTCGTACTTTCGGGCGGCCTTCTACATTTCCCTCTCAGAAGCTTCGCCGCTCTGAGGTTGGCGACCCAATTGCAAGGGCGAAATCAATGACGAGCAGATTGAGAGCCTCCTTCGACCAGCCATCGAGGCCACCAAAACTATGTGGGAATCAGAATCATTGGCAGTATGCTGGTGTGCTGGACAAGAGGGGGCAACAGCATTCGACCCTGGAAAACATTTTTCGTCCGGTGTTGGAATTGGTTGCTGTCACGAGCTGATCTCGACTGTCTTCAAACGTGGATGCCCTTGCTTCAACAAAACGTGTGCCACGGCTTGCTGGCAAGCAGTGCGATAGGCTGAGAGACGTTGAGCAGACGAGTCGAAGCCCAGCCATTCCAGTCAACGTGAATCGTTTTCCACACTGCTTGCCAGGAGGCAAGCAGTGGCACACCCGCGGATCGAGCAACACCTTTTCATTATCATATTTTTTGCCCGACAGCGCCTGCCGGATAGTCGCTAAGCCAGCGGTCGACCCGCGACAAAGGCGGGTGATCGCGAGACTCCACCAACGGATCGAGTTCGGGCTCGGCCCAGCTTGCGGACTCGGGGAGCCAATGCCCACTCGAGCCGTGCGCCTATCGGCTGATCGAGGGCGATGGCCGGCTGGCGCCCTCGAGGCTCTCGGGGATGGGCAGGGGGGCGATGGTGTCGGGCACCGCGGGCAGGGGGTCGCCGGGCAGCAGCACTTCCTCGGTCACGGGATAGGGGCCCGGCGGGAAGGAGGGCTCGGGCAGCGTCTCGGTCGGGGCAATTGGCTCCTCGCGGCCGGGCCAATCGACCGAGCGAATGCTGACACTGTCTAAATAGGCGATGCCCAGCCCGGTGAGTTCCACGTGAATCTGCAACCGTTGGTCTTGCGGCACCCGGCGGAAATAGCGGAACCGCTGCCAGCCGCTGGTGGGCCCCAAGGCCAAGGCCAGCTCTCGGCCGCCGAGGGTGTCCCACACCCGCAGCCCCTCGACGGTATTGAGCATCTCTTGCGGCACGTAGACCCAACCGTCGATCCGCAGGACTTCGCCTTTGCGGATCTGCACCTCGCCGGTCGAGAGGCTGACGGGGGGCGATTCGAACCAGCCCAGCCGATTGATGGCCTCGGCCGATTCGCTTCGTGCGGCCAGGGCCAACGAGCTGCGACCGGCCTGGGCCAGTGTTTCGGTCAGGGTCACATCGGTGGCCACGCCGTCGGGCCCGGTGGTCAGTTGCGACCAGCCGGCCTCGACCAGGTCTTCGAACTGCTCGCAATCGCCCCCGCGGAGCCGGTTGGTTCCCAGTGTGGCCTGGCGAAGCTGGGTGACCAGGCGCTGGTGATCGGCCAGTGACCAGTACGAAGCCGAAAACGGCGTGACCAGCGGCCATTCGAGATTGCGGTTGGCTTCGCGCCAGCTTGCACGCTCCAGGGTTCGCAGCGGGATGTGACCCTCGCGAATCAGGGAGTAGGCCCGGGCGTACTCGTTGCGATTCATGGCGGCTTCGGCTTGTTGCAGCCGCCCGCGCGCGGCCGTGAGCCATTGATCCGGCGGAGCGATGTCGCTGGGCCGATTCAGCAGGCTGGCCACATCGGTGGTGGCCCGCAATCGCTCGAACAGAATGTTGCGGGCCAGTCGTGTGGCCGTGGGACCGCTGGAACGGATGCGGCCCCGCAAGCGGGTCAGGGCCTCGACATCCTGGGCCATCAGCACCACGGTGCGGTCGGCGATTCTTGGCACGGTGACCTCGGTGCCACCAGCCACCCGACGGCGTTGCAGGGGCTGCAAGCCGGTGGGCAGCAGTTCGAACACGTCGTCGTTGTCGGGCACGCCCGGCAGGACGAATCGCACGGGTTGGCTGTCGCCCTGGTGGGGCACGAACTGGCGGTCGGGGTGGTCGGGGTGGATCAGCAGCAACTGGACGCGTCCGCTTTTGACCAGCACGGCCTGAAAGCCGTCGCGATCGGCGCGGGGCCGCGAGACGACTTCGCCATCGGCCAACCAGGGGGCGATCAGGCTGAGTTCCAGGTTGACCAGTCGCAGGCTCTCGGCCCGAAGTCGCGTGGCGGGGTCGTCGCGATCCAGGGGGCGTTGGGAACGAAAGACCAGGCCCGTGGCCCCACCGGCCAGGGCCGAGTGGAGTTGCATCCACAAGTGATCGGGCAGGCAGCTTGTGGCCAGGGGTTGGGTTCCGCCGGCCAGTTCCATTTGTTCGAGCAGCGCTTGGGGCGGATGGGTGGCGATGCTGGCCCACTGCGGCGCGGTGGGTCCGGCCATTTGCCGACGCCGTCGCAAGCGTTCGGTGACGTCGGCCGGGGCCACGGGCCCCATCCAGGTTGTGTGGCGATCCAGCAACACGTCCAGTCGACGGCGATAGCGGGCCAAGCCACTGGTCGGACCAGCGATTAACGGCCGCGATAGTCGCCGGTCCATCTGCCGGGTCAGCTCGGCCAGTTCGGCGACGTGGTCCAGGCGGTCGGCGTCGAGATTCTCGCCCAGGTTCCAAAGCCACACTGGGTCCCAAGTGCCCTCCACCGGCGGCAGCCGCATCCGCCGCTGTTCCCAGCCGCGGGGCAAGGGCGGTGGGCAGATCACGCCCAGCTCGGCCCGGCGGGCTTCGTCCAGAAAGGTCGATTGCGGCGGCTCGCTGAGAAACACCGCATCGAAGCCCAGCTCGGCCAGCAGTTGCAACGGCTCGCCCCGGTACTCGATGGCTCGCACCAGCCGCGGCAATCCATCCACCATGAACCGCCCCTGATCGAACTCGATCGGCCGCACCGGGCGGACGACCTCGACCTGATCGCTGGCCCGTCGTACCGGCGAGTTGTTGGCTTGCGTGGCCGCCACGAAGCCGTCGATCTCAAGATCGTCAATCCAAACGGTTGACTCGCCGGGGCCGGTGTAGGCGTTGATCACCAAGGCGTCGACGTAGGCGCCGGCCAGGTCGACTGGGGTCTGCGGACCCACATGCACCTGCAAGGCGGTTTGCCGACGTTGGAGCGCGCGCTGCGGATCGGGCACGGCCAGCCGTTGCCAACGCCCAGCCTGGGCATAGGTCTCGCCTTGAAGCAGGGTCTCGAGCGGTTGCCGCGTCGCCGGATCGATGGTGGCCGGCAGCACCACACGGGCCAGCAACTGCACGCCCGGCCGATCCGAGCGGATCCAGATCGAGGGTTCGAGGTCGGGGATCACGCGGGCGGGGCGGACCGGGTGCATCAGGTGAATCAGATTGCCCCGCTGGGTGCGAATCTGGATCTGTTCGCACCAATCGCCCGACCGTGCCGATCCCTGCACCCGGCTGGATTGCAGGGTGTACAGCGTATCGCCACCCAAATCGACCCAGGTCGGATCGGCCGACTCGAAGCTCTCGCGGATCGGCGGTTGGGCGGTCAACACCCGAAACGGACTGAGTCCCAGCCACAGGGCCAAGGGCACCAGGGCGATCAGGGGACCGAGCCAGAAACGTCGGGATTGCGGCATCATGTTCGGCATCCTTGCCTGGGGCCGCGGGCGCAGAATTGTTCCATCGTGGTTGGAGGTCTAGCAGGTTTTTGGTCGGGTGGTCCAGATCAGCTCGGGCGAGACGTTCCTTTTTCGGAGGGATTGGGGCACAATGCCGGCAAGCACATGCGGCCGGCGGGTCGCTTTTCTTTCTCGGAACCCCAGGCCCCTTCCATGTCGGAGCAACCCGCGTCGGAGCAACCCGCCTCGCGGCTGCGCGTCCAGCAGCAGGACTATGGCTGGTGGATTGGCTTTGAAGACGACGCCCTGATCGACTTTCACATCACCGATGCGGTGGGGACCGAGTTGCTGGCCCTGCAAGAGGCGCATCCCGACAGCAACTACGTGATCAGCCTCGATGGGGTGATGGGGCTGTCGTCGGCGATGCTGGGCAAGCTGATTACCCTCTATCGGCGGGTGAAGGCCCGCGAGCGGAAGCTGGTGCTGTGCGAGATGGGGCCGATCGTCGAAGAGATGCTGCGGCACAGTCGCTTGAACACCTGGTTCGTTTGTCGGGGCGACCGCCAAGCGGCCGAGGCCGAGGTCCAGAACGCGAGCTGACCACCGCTGGCGGTCGCTGGGCGGTCAGTGCGGTCGCGCGGCCAACGACCAGCCGCAAATTATCCCCCCTCTGTGTGATTGTGCGCCTATCGGGCTTCGAGGGAGGCCGGGGACGATCGCATTTGTTGTAAGTGACCCAATGACAAGATGTTGTGCTCGCTGACGCCCAGGGATTTTCGGCGGTTCGTCAGAAATCGGCACGGGCTGTGCTTTAGAGAAATCCCGTCCGATCGATCCAAATCGACGAATTTCTCCGCGCGTTTTTCAAGGAGCACATCATGTTGGGTTGGGCACTGACCTTTCTGGTTCTGGCCATCATCGCCGGAATTTTTGGCTTTACGGGCGTGGTCGCCGTGGCCACCGAAATCGCACAGATCCTGTTCGTTTTGTTCCTGATTCTGTTGCTGATTTCGCTGATCTTCGGCTCGGTCCGTCGGCCAACAGTCTAACACCGCGGGCGTTTGCGTTGTTTCAAGTTGAGGTTTCCCCATAACTTGCGTTTGTTTCAAGGTTTCTGTGACTAAGGAGAACACAGTGATTTCCCTTTTCAAGTTCCTACTTCCGTGTGCGGCGTTCGCGATTCTGTTGTTTCCGTTGGCCGGCTGCGAGCAGCCCACGATGGAGCAAGCTGGCGAAGAGGCTGGCCAAGCCGCCGACACCGCGACTGATGCCATTCAGGAAGGCGCGGAAGACGCCGGCGATGCCATCAGCGACACCGCCACCGACATTCAGCGGGGTGCGGAAGACGCTGCGACGGAAACCGGGCGGGCTCTGGAAGATGCCCAGACCGAAGGCGAACGGCTCCTCGAAGACGCGCAGGATGCCGTCGAGGACTGACCAGGCTTGTTAGACTGGTCTCCAGAGAATGAGAAGAACCCCCAACGGGTCGGCCTCCTGCAACCAGCAGGCGGTCCGGCCCGTCGGTCGTTTGGGGGGCGTCGTTCGCGAGCTTGCGGGCGGCTTGACAATCCGGCGGCCCCGGCGTCCGATGGTCGCCACGGACCAAACGGGTTGGTCGATGCTCGCTTGCTGAGGCTCACAGCCGATGGGAAAGTTTGGCTTGGCGTTGCGTGTATTTTGGCGGACACTGTGGAACCGCGAGTTCTCCGAACGGGCCGAAACCTTGTTTCAGCCGCGCTTGGCGGAACCCGAGCCTCCGGCCCCCGCCGAGCCAGCGCCCAAGCCGCAAGTTCCCACGGGACGCAGCGATGCGCTGAATTTGCTGGCCGCGCTCCAACGAGAAGCCCGATTTTTGGACTTTCTTCAAGAATCCCTGGAGGGCTATCCCGCCGAAGACATCAAAGCGGCGGTGATCGATATCCATCGCGACTCGCGCCAAGTCGTAGAACGGATGTTTGGGATTCGCCCCCTGATCGACCAGGAAGAAGGCTCCTCGATTGAAGTGCCCGCTGGCTTCGACGCGGCGCGATTTACCCTAACCGGTCAGGTGAGTGGCTCGGCCCCCTACCGGGGCCAGTTGATGCATCCGGGTTGGCAGGCCACGCGGTGTGAAGTGCCGCGATGGACTGGCTCGCCCGAGGGCTCCCAAGTGCTCGCGCCGGCTGAAGTTGAGGTCTCGTAAGGGCAAGAAGCGGGAATGATCTCTTGCCTTGGGGGCCGCGAGCACGTCCAATAGAAGGACGCATTTCGTTCGCCAACCCCCTCGAGTGTGTCATGGGCCAGTCGCACGATTCCGCACTGCTGGATATCACCACCCCGGATGGTTCGGGCCCGCGGTTCTGGCTTCAGGATGGGGTGTTGGGCTGTGCGTGCCCCGATTGCCAGGGGCCGATGAGCGTGCGGCTCTGGTTGATGACGGCCGATTGTCCGCAGTGCGACTGTGCCATTGAACTCAGCGAAGAGGACCAGCGCGAGATCGATCGGCTGTTGGTCCAGGCCCGGCAATCGGTCGGGGTTCTGGCTCCCCAGCAGCCCAAGCCCAAGCTGCCCCAACCGGCCGAAGAGCCTTTATCCGAACGCTACGACCGACGTGGCGGGCTGGGCTCGATGCCGGCCTGGCTGGTCAGTGCGGTGTTCCACATGGTGGTGGTCTTGGTGCTGGGGCTGATCAGCCTGGGGCCCGAGAAGAAACCTCGCGAGTTCATCCTGGCCAGCCGCATCAGCGATGTTTCCAACGTCGTGGACTGGGATCAGCCGGTCGAGATTGTCGAAGAAACGCCCTTCACCGAGAGCGACAATCAACCGGTGGAGGAGCAAGCCGAAGAGGTGGTCATCGAGGCCACCGACCGCCCCAGCGACGAGCCCGACGTGCAGCCGGTCATGGAGATTGCCCCGGTCGAGGTGCCGCTGATTGCCACGCAAACCATGCAACCCCGGCCCGGCTCGGTGGGCTTTCTCGACGGACGCGGCCGCGCCGCCCGTGCCCGCCTGGTGCAGGCTTATGGCGGCACCACGCAAAGCGAAGCAGCGGTGAACAAGGGCCTGCGGTGGCTGGCCGACAATCAGCGACCCGACGGAAGTTGGCGGATTGAAGACCATGGCGGTTCGACCCGCTGCGATGCCTCGGCCACTGGGCTGGGCGTGTTGCCGTTTTTAGGAGCCGGCGAAACGCATCAGGCCGGGCGTTATCGCCGCAACGTTAGCCAGGCGATCTACTGGCTGTTGGAAAACCAGGAGAACAGCGGCCGCTTTAAGCTGCGGGGCGGCAACATGTACGGGCAGGCGATTTGCACCCTGGCCCTGAC